>JAAUUH010000159.1 GCA_012031145.1 Oscillatoriales cyanobacterium SM2_2_1
CCCCACCCCGCCCTACCTCCTCAGTGTCACCCGTTTAATCCCCCGCAAAAACGTACACGGATTAATTGCCGCCTATGGTCGCTGCGCTCCCGACCTGCCCTGGGATCTGGTGATCTGCGGCAGCGGCAGCGAGCTGATCCCGCTTCAGCGCCAAATTGCCGAGCTGAACTTGCAATCTCGAGTCTACTGGCCCGGATTTATCGCCTACGACCAGATGCCCCGCTGGTATGCCCATGCCGCTGCCTTTATCCATCCCGCCCTTAGCGAGCAGTGGGGGTTGGTGGTCAATGAAGCCGCCGCTGCCGGGGTGCCGATTTTGTGCAGCCAGACCGTGGGGGCTGCCGTGGAGATGCTACGCGATCGCCACAATGCCCTGCTGTTCCCCCCCGATAATGAAATGGCGATCGCCCAAGCTATACTAGAGATCTACCGAATGCCAGATGCCGAACGTCAAATACTTGTGTGGTCAGCCCAAGCTACTGTGGCCCAATATGGCCCCAAGCAGTTTGCCACTGGATTCATCAACGCCGCTAGTTCTTCCTTTTCCCCCTACCCCTGAGGATCGGCCATGAACCGCGTGATTACTGCCAGCCTCGTGATGGCGTTTGCCTCCTTTTCGATGCTTGAACCCCTGCCTAGCCCAGCCCAACCCCACAACCGCATCTCTAGCCGCGTTGAAGAGTTGGAGCGCTCGGGCAAAAAATGGATTGAAATTCGCCTTAACAGCCAACGCCTATTTGCTTGGGAAGGCGATCGCCGCGTTCTAGCGGTAATTATTTCCTCCGGTCGGGCGGGCATGGGCACCCCAACGGGTGTATTTGCGGTTCAAAGCAAGCACCGCACCGCCCGAATGCAGGGAGACAACTACGACGTTCCTGACGTGCCCCATGTGATGTACTACGACGGAAACTACGGCATCCACGGTACCTATTGGCACAGCAATTTTGGCACCCCCATGAGCCATGGCTGCATCAATGTGGCGACGGATCATGCCAAGACCATCTTTGAATGGGCTTCCGTGGGCACACCAGTGGTGGTGCGTCCCTAGAGCCGCCGTGGGTCGTCTCGATGGAGCCAAGGCTAAGGACAATGATCAAAACTCAGGCGGCTTGCCAGTTTTCGAGGTGCATGATCACGGGCGTATGATCGCTGGGCTGGGCCCAGTGGCGGGGTGTGGGGTCAATGGTGCAGGCGATCGCCCGGTCTTGGAGCCATTGACTGATTAAGATGTAATCAATACGCCAGCCGTGGTTACGGCGAAAAGCGCCGCCCCGGTAGTCCCACCAAGTGTAGTGCCCGCCATCGGTGGTAAAGAGACGAAAGCCATCTAACAATCCGAGGCCGAGAATGCCCTGCCAAGCTTGGCGCTCGGCCTCGGTGGCCATAATTTTTTGCTCCCGATCGCCCGGGTCGTGGAGGTCGAGATCGGTAAAGGCCACGTTAAAGTCGCCAAGGATGACCAAGGGCAGGGTTTGGGGATTGAGGTGTTCTAGGTACTGGCGGAGCAAAGCCAGCCACTCCAATTTGTAGTGGTACTTGTCGCTGCCCACCGCACTGCCATTGGGGACATAGAGATTGAGGATGCGATAGCCCGCCGTCTCAGCCATCAGCAGCCGCTTTTGTTCATCCCACGCCGCCGCCCCACTGCCCAGAACCGGGACAAAGCCGGGGGCGACCTGCGCTAGGGGAGTGCGGCTAAGAATAGCGACGCCATTGTAGGTTTTTTGCCCATAAAAGGCACAGTGCCATCCGAGTTCGGCGATCGCCGCCACAGGAAAGTCCCCATCCACGACCTTAGTTTCCTGAACACAGAGCACATCGAGCTCCGGGTGCTGCCCTAACCAAGCAATAAGGTGATCCAGGCGGGCTCGGATCGAGTTGACATTCCACGTGGCAATGTACATCGGTCTAGCTGGCGGGCGTTTCCGCAAGCAAGGAAGACAGTTCCCCCTTTTGGTGCAGTTCCATGACAATATCGCAGCCGCCGATAAACTCACCATTGACATAAACCTGGGGGATGGTCGGCCAGTTGGAAAACTCCTTGATCCCCTGGCGCAGCTCACCGTCCTGGAGCACGTCCTCGGTGGCATAGGGATGGCCCAGGGAATCAAACACCTGAACTACCGCCGCCGAGAAGCCACATTGGGGCATCTGGGGGTTGCCCTTCATATAAATCATGATGCGGTTGTTTTGGATCTGTTGCTCAATTTTGGTTTGGAGCATGACGTTCATAGGGGGATATTCTCCATAAAATTTGCTCCTATCTTAACCTTCCATGGCTGCGATCATCTCCTCCCAAGCCACGAGAGGGTCGGGAGCAGCGGTAATCGGACGGCCAATCACCAGGTAATCGGCACCTTGGGCGATCGCCTCAGCAGGGGTGAGGGTGCGGCGCTGGTCTCCTAGGTCTGTGCCCGCCGGACGAATGCCGGGCGTAACCAACAAAAAATCTGGTCCCAAGGCCCGGCGCAGGGCAGCAGCTTCCTGGGGAGAACAAATGGCTCCGGCTAGTCCACAGTTTTGGGCCATTTCGGCTAGGTGCTGCCCATAGGTGCCTAGGGGCGTGGCAATGTGGAGTTGTTCCGACAGTTGGGCGGGCGTAATGCTGGTGAGTACGGTGACAACGAGGAGCCTTGGCGCGGCGATCGCCTCCTGGGCAGCGGTGAGCATTGCCGCTCCTCCAGCCCCATGGACGGTGACGAAATCTACGTCATAGTCCCGAATCACACGACAGGCAGCAGCCACCGTATTGGGAATGTCGTGGAGCTTAAGGTCTAAAAATACCCGTTTTTGTCGTTGCTTCAGGGTCGCAATCAGCCCTGCTCCAGCGGCTAGATATAACTCCAGACCAATTTTGTAAAAGGTGGCCGGCAGGCGATCGCACAGATCCAAAGCAGCGGCTGCCGATGGGACATCCAGGGCGACAATCAGGCGATCATGAGGGTTTAGGTTTCTTTCCATAGGATTTCCGAATATGTGCACAATACTGGAGGAAGCGCAACTGACCAAGGTCAAGGAGGGATCATATGCGAGCCGTGTTAATGGCTGGAGGTTCGGGCACCCGCCTGCGCCCCCTCACCTGCGACCTACCCAAACCCATGGTGCCAGTGCTCAATCGCCCAATTGCCGAGCATATTTTGCGCCTGTTGCGTCAGCACGACATTACGGAAGTGATTTTAACCCTTCACTTCCTGCCGGATGTAATCCGCGATTACTTCCAAGACGGTAGCGACCTCGACCTCAGACTGATGTATATGGTCGAAGAGGATCAACCCCTCGGCACGGCGGGCGGGGTAAAAAATGTCGATACGCTCCTAGATGGCACATTTTTAGTGATCAGTGGCGACAGCATTACCGATATCGATCTGACCGCTGCACTGCGTTTTCATCAGCAGCGGCGATCGCGGGCCACCCTAATTCTCAAGCGCGTTCCTGAACCCATGGCCTTTGGGGTGGTCATTTTAGACGAATTCCAACGGATTCGCCGTTTTTTAGAAAAGCCATCCACCAGTGAGGTTTTTTCCGATACCGTCAACACAGGTATGTATATCCTAGAGCCGGAAATCTTAGAGCATATTCCCAGCAATCAAGCTAGCGACTTCTCCCATGACCTATTCCCAAAACTGCTGTCCCTTGGCATTCCGATGTACGGCTATGTGGCTGACGGGTACTGGTGTGATGTGGGCTCCCTAGAAGCCTACCGCCAAGCCCAATACGATGCCCTGCGGGGTCGGATCCGCCTAGAGGTGCCCTATCGCCAAATCCGTTCTGGCGTGTGGGTTGGTTCCCAGACGGTCATTGCGCCTTCCGCCCGCATTGAAGCCCCCGCCTTAATTGGGGATAACTGTGTGATTGGCGATCGCACCAATATTTCCGCCGGCACCATTCTCGGTGACCATGTTTCGGTCGCCGCTGATTGCGATCTGCAACGGCCGATTCTGGGTAACGGAGTCTGGGTGGGGGAAGAAAGTCATCTCTGGGCCTGTACTATCGCCCGCAATGCCCGAGTTTCCCGCCGCGCCCATGTGATGGAAGGGTCTGTTGTCGGCACTGGCTCCGTAATTGGCGATGAGTCCCGGGTGTTTCCCAACGTCCGAATCTGGCCTAGCAAACGGGTGGAGTCCGGAGCTACCCTCACCAGCAACCTGATCTGGGGCAGTACTGCCGCCCGACATCTCTTTGGTCAGCGGGGCGTCTCAGGGCTGGCCAATGCCGACATCACACCCGAATTGCCGTCAAACTAGGGGCAGCCTACGGAGCGACGCTGCCCACGGGAGCCCATGTCAGCATTTCGCGAGATCAACGCACAATCTGTCGAATGGTGACGCGATCGCTGATTTCGGGGCTGATGTCCGTCGGCATTCAAGTGGAAAACTTGGAAGCCACCGCCATCCCCATCGCCCGTTATATTGCCCCTACCCTAGAAGTAATCGGCGGGGTGCATGTCCGCATCCATCCCGATCGCAGTGACCATGTATTGATTGAATTCTTCGATGCCCGGGGGATTAACATCGATAAACCTTGGGAAAAAAAGATTGAGGGAGCTTTTTTTAAGGAGGATTTTCGTCGGGCGCGGATCGAAGAAATTGGTGAGATCAACTATCCCAGTCGCATTCTCGATTACTACAATAGTGGCTTTGCCCAAAACCTGAACGCCGATGCCATTCGCAACAGCGAAACCAAAAAGTGGTCATCGACTATGTCTACGCCGTTTCGGGAGCGGTACTGCCCCGGATTTTGGGACGTTTTCGTACCGATGTGATGGTCTGAATGCTAGCCTCAGCGAACTAGCCCCAGCCGCCTCAGAGCGGGAGCA
>JAAUUH010000160.1 GCA_012031145.1 Oscillatoriales cyanobacterium SM2_2_1
CTGGGATAGGATTTAACGGTTGAATGATGACAGCTCTTAGTAAAATCAAAACAGAATTTTAGCTGCAAATAACTTGGTTAGGACGGGGTGCAGGGGTGAAACCTCGCTGGGGACGCAGCCCCCAACCCCCCTTTTTTTCGATGTCCGAACCTATCCGAATATAGCTATAACAAGTTGGAATTAACCCAAAAGTAAAGCCAGATAAAACGGCACATTTAACATTGCAATTCAAATTGATTCAAAATTTTCAGTCCACTAGGCAAAATAGTCACCAACAATTACTTGAAAAAAATTGGCGCAAGTTGATGTGAACCCACAAAAAAATAGTGTGGTGCATTCTCGATACAACCACACTAGGTTTTGATATTTCTAAGTTCACAGCCGGATCAATTCCGTACTAAAGAACGATCATTGGTGAATTCACAATAGTGAATCGGAATGTCATTCGGAACAGCATTCCCGATATTGTTTCTGAAAATCAGTTGAATGATCAGCCGATGATATTGCAGAAACATGCCGACCCTAACGATATCCCATCTATCACCACTACTCGAATCCATTAGGTTCAATCACTTCTGGAAAAACCTGAAGTTAGAATGCAGTAATGGTCACTTCCAGAATTGAAGCAATCAGAGCACCCAACAAACCAACCGTAATGTACTTCCCAACCATAGGATTTGACCCTAACAATGAATCTTGCTTGCTAATCGAGAAAAATAGGGACCACGCTTGGGTCGCATTGATCGTCCGAAACGTGTTGAAATCTTGCTGGAAAATTGTTGCCATTTGCTTTTACCCTTTCAATGTGAAGAAACATAACATTTTACTTCCAGTTCTTCAATATTACTTAAGGAAGATGAAGTTGCGATCGCCATTCTGAACTCCAATAGCCCTAGGAGCACGCTAAATAGGCGGGTGGTAACAGAAAGTCCAAAACTTAGGACTGGCGAGAGGTTCTACCCCTAAGCTGTCAAATTTTACGGGCGTGGTAACGCCCACTGCTCAGGGTTTCTTGCTTGCATGGATGACACGTCCTAGCTGGGTCCTGGCGCTTTATTTATCTTCATAGATCGGAGGCGGATCCCAAGTTTGCTCGGGGAACGCTAGGGGGGAAGGGATTAATGAGGTGACGGGAATGGATTATTTGAACGTGCAGCTTTTGTTTTATCTCAGCCGTCGGGGGGATATGGGTAAGGTCACTTCCCAGGGAGTTCTCCTCAGGATTCTGGTTTACGGGGGCATCCTTTTTGGATTTGCTTTGACGATCATGCCATCATTTTTGAATCAGCCATGTAAGATAAAGCAATCGGAGGTTCGCACCTACACTGGTCTTCTCAATAAAGGGCAGCAAGCCTACTTCACTGAGCACAAGCGCTTTGGCTCTAACATTAAAGTTCTAGGTGTGGGCATAAATACCGACACGAAAAATTTCACCTATACCACCACGGTCAGCCCCTTTGATGGGAAGAACATGGCCAATAATTACGCCTTGAATGTGGCAATCCCTGCCGCGAGAGAGGAGCGGAATCCGACGAACTTTTGGAAGTCTGAAGCAAGATCGGCCAGAGCCTATATTGGTCGTGTCAACATTGCCTATGTGCCGGAGTCGAGTGACGTGGTTTCCCTGGCGATTCTCTGCGAGGCTAAGCAGGTCAACACACCTCTGACCATTGCCGATACCGAATTCTTCCAAAAGCCCGGTCAAGATGCGGTGCTGAGCTGCGTGGGCAACGCCGAATCGGTGGGAAATTAATTGCCCGCGGTCACGCAAGGACAAAACGCTCTAGGGCCACTGCGGCTCCATGCTCCTCGACGCTGGGGGCAACCCAATCGGCTTCAGCTTTGAGGGCTGCGGGCGCGTCGCCCATCGCCACCCCAATACCGGCATAGGCAATCATTTCGCGGTCATTAAAGTTGTCCCCCACAACCATGACCTGTTCCCGGGTCAGCCCCAGGAGGTCTTCGGCCATGAACTTAACGGCAGTGCCTTTATTGGCAATGGGATTGGTGGCCTCGAAGTAGGTGGCCACGGACTTGGTGAGGTAAAGCTGGTCGGAGGTGTAGCGATCCTTGAGTTGCTCTAACAGAACGGTGATAATTTGGGGATTGTCGCTAAGGGCTAGAACTTTGGTGGGTTCGGGATTTTGCGCCAAAAAAGTGTAAAGGTCACCGACGACAATGGGTTCAATTTGGGAGCGCTCAGCGTAGGTTTGGGTTTGGGGCGTGATGGTGCGCACGTAGAGCTGATCATTCAAATAGATGTGAATGGATAAATCCTTTAGGTAGGGAGTGAAGTCGTCGAGGAGGGAACGGGCATGGGCTGGGTCTACGGGCCAATGTCCGACGATTTCATCAGTTTCGGGATTTTTGATCAGGGCACCTTGGTAGGAAATGAGGGGCATATCGGCGCGATCGCCCGATGGAAACGCAGGGCGGAGCGGTACATACGACCGGTGGCGATCGCCACTTTGACACCCTTCGCCTGAACTTCCTTGACGGCAGCTTTCACCTCATCGCTGACTTCATTGGCATGGCCGCTAATGGTGCCGTCGATATCCAGAACCACCAAGCGAATATCGGCATTCATGATTCGGCTTTGACCTCAAAGTTTAGGGCGTATGTTTTTAGCAGGGCACTAATTTGGGAAAGCACGTTATCTTTGCCAGCGGAGCCAAAGGTGTCACGATTGGGAAAAAATTCAGGGCGATCCATACTCCGTTCAATCGCTTCCTTGACCTGCTGGGCAATGAGGGGCTGAAGATCAGCTAGGGCGCGATCGCGCTGATAGACCGCTCCCTGCTCGGTGGTGGCGTACAGGGGAGGTAAACGATTAAGGGCGTAGGCGGCAATGTCTCCGAGATCCAAAACGCGATCCGTGCTGGATTCAATCTCGGCTACCCGGGCTACGGCCTCGCTGAGTACTAGCTCTTCCATGACATTAATGAATTGTTTGCGGGGCACGGCAACGACCTCACCGGTAAGTAAAGCGCCCATCAGCCGGTCAAGCGCCATGTATTCATCAACGGAAAGCTCTAGGGCGCTGTCACAAATTCGACCAACCTCTGCTTCCATCGCTGGGGTGAGATAGCCGTCGTGGAGGGCTTGGGCAACAATCGACTGAATCGTAGTTCCAGTCTGGGGGCTTGCTACAGGTTCCAAGGACTCCTCCACAAATGATGCTCCGGCGCTAGGGTACTTCTAGGGGAATAATGCCATACTCCGGCAACGATAGCAGATATTTTTGCCCTTCGCTCAGAATAATTAGCAGGCGAGCGGGGGTTTGGGGTTGGGCCCCCAGATCTGCCCAGGGAAGCGCAAATTCCCAGCATTGCCGCCAAATAATCTTGCTGTTGGTTTGTCGGGGTTGCCATCCCTGATGGGCGATCGCCTCAAAAAGGGTAACGGTTTGGGTGACGGCATCAACTTGCACATGGTGCCGAAAAAGATAGTCGAGTGGTGGCATGGCGGGCACCCCAGCTAAGGGCATGGGACTAATAAAGTGCACCTGCTCTGGATAGAACAAAAAGAGATGAACTAGGGGAAACGGGGCCTGTTTACCAATGGCACTGGGTTCTAGGCGGACGTAAAGATGGAAGTGATCATAGCCATAGAGCAAAATATTGACAGGACTGCTCTGCTGCATGGTGCCTCGGGCGGCGTTGATGCCGATGCGGCCAGCCCGCTGCCAATCGCTTTTTTCGTGGATGCCGTCAATAGTGGGGCTAATCAGTTGCAGGGGGCGATCGCCCCGGGGCAGGTCATGGGGTTCAAGGGGATAGAGCAAGCTGATGGGAATTTGTTCGTTGAGGGATTGGTAAATGGCCTGTAAGTGCTCCCGAAATAATTGGTCAAATAGGGAATCGTGGGATGAGGAGTGACCGTCCCCAAACCACCAAAACCAATCGGAACCCTCCGCCGCCAAAAGGTGCTCCCACACTTCAGGATTGTTCTCGCGGGTAGCTTCTGGGTGGTTTGCCAGAACTTGTCGCGCTTCAGCCAACAGATCCCAAGCCCGATTTTTGATTGGGTCGCCAATCCAGGTGGTGAAGTTGGCATCGATCCAAGAACCGCTGTGGAGTTGATGGGGCGGGATGCGCTCGGCGGGGGGGTAGAGTTCTAGAAATTCGGAAACCGTCACACAGCGTAGCAGGGATTCGGCACTGAGTCGGGTGTAAAGTTGGGTAAGAAAGTCATAGCCGTCCCGGTTGTAGTACTCCCAGCAGTTTTCGCCATCTAGGGCAATGGTCACCAACCATGGGCGATCGGGCATCTGCTCCTGCTGCTGTTGCTGGAGGCGCAGCAAGTGATCGACCAAATCGGCAACGGCTCGCTCCGGGGGCATGGCGGCATAGCTAAACCCAATTAGGTCGGAAAGTCGGCGATCGCGAAACACCATGGATACATCACCGTAGAGGGTTTCTAGGCGATAGGGCTGGTAAAGACTGGAGGCATCCAGCACCACGCCCTGTTGATCCCGCCGGAAGTATTTCCCCAAACTCCAGCCCAATACCCCCTCATCGGAACAGAGCCAAGTGAAGCCCTGGCGAGAAACATAGGGCAGGATTGCCGGGCTGACCGATTGCTCCGAGGGCCATAGTCCCCGGGGCGATCGCCCAAAATAGTGCTCATAGACTTGCCGGGATTTTCCAGATGCAGGGCAATGTCCTGCTCCCAGCGAAACCGCAACCCTGGCAATAGCTAGTTTGGGGATCGGCCTACCCGGACCGGCATG
>JAAUUH010000161.1 GCA_012031145.1 Oscillatoriales cyanobacterium SM2_2_1
CCCGGTGGAAAATCGCCTGGGGGAACTATGGTCAATTATGGACTTTTTGAACCCCGGTTATCTAGGCCCCAAAAACTTCTTCCAGCGGCGCTTTGCCACCCCCATTGAACGCTACGGCGATACGGCCTCGCTAAAATCCCTAAAGTCCCTGGTGCAGCCCTTTATCTTGCGGCGCTTAAAAACCGACCGCAGCATCATTCAAGATCTGCCCGAAAAGCAGGAAATGACCGTATTCTGCGGTCTATCGGCGGAGCAGGCCAACCTGTACCAGCAAACGGTGGAGCAGGCCCTGAGCAGTCTGGATGAAACCACCGGGGTACAGCGCAAGGGACAGATCCTGGCCCTGCTGACCCACCTTAAGCAAATTTGCAACCACCCGGCCCAGTTTCTCCAGGAACCCAGCCTGGGCCTGAAGGGCCGCTCCGGTAAGCTCCAACGCCTGGACGAAATGGTGGAAGAGCTGATTGCCGAGGGCGATCGCGCCCTGATTTTTACCCAGTTTGCCGATTGGGGTAAGCGCCTCCAGCGTCACCTGGAAGCCCACCTGGGCCATGAGGCTCTATTTCTTTATGGCAGCACCACCAAGACCCAGCGCGAAGCCATGGTGGATCGGTTCCAGAACGATCCGGCGGCTCCCCGCCTGTTTATTCTGTCCCTTAAGGCCGGGGGGGGTGGGCCTCAACCTGACCCGCGCCAACCACGTGTTTCATTTCGATCGCTGGTGGAACCCGGCGGTCGAGAACAGGCCACCGACCGCGCCTTTCGTATTGGCCAGACCCGCAATGTACAGGTGCATAAGTTTGTCTGTAACGGCACCCTGGAAGAACGTATTCACGACATGATTGAGCAGAAAAAAGCCCTGTCAGAACAGGTGGTCAGTGCCGGGGAGGGCTGGCTGACTGAGCTGGACACCAGCCAGCTCAGAAACCTGCTGCTGCTGGATCGCAGCACCATCATTGACGACGATGGCGAATAACGTAAATCACTAGAGGTTTCCACCCACCGCTGATATTCCTGAATAAAGAAAAATTCTGGGGGGTAGGATTTGCTACTGTAATTGGTGATTGCCGCTTTTAGGCCCTTACCCTAACCAGCTACTTTCCTGCTGGAAAGGGCTCGGCAACCATCCCAGTTCCCCCACTGGCACAAATGGTGGCACTGGTTTGTTTTAACTGGGCTACGGTTCTCTATGACTTTAAAAAAACATTTGACCGTTTTCACTGGAGATACACCATGGGTTCCTTCAATCGATTCTTGGGTCATTCGGGTAAAAAATTGCGGCGCTGGGGATGGCGGCGGCGGCGGTGGCCGCTGGTTTAGGCACCGTTTTACCCCAACCCACCCTGGCCCAAAGTGGCCTGACTATCTTCGGCGGAGTTGATGCCGAGTATCGCCTGGGCTACACGATTGACTTCAACTTTCCCTACAGCAACAACGCCCGCTACTACCTGGAAATTAACCGCAATAAACTCCCCCGGGACGTGATCTCCCTGGAAATTGACTATCCCTCTGAATTTGTGGAACTGCGGGGGCGATTTGACCCCAATGCCATCGAGCTGCGTAAGGGCGACTGGCGGGGGGGCGAGGTTATTCCCATCAAAGCCGCGGATTGGATTCAGGATGAAGACCGGATTGAAATTATTCCGGCAGAACCCATTCCTGCCAACACCAATTTTGTGGTGGTGCTCTCCAATGTCCAAAACCCTCGTCGCTACGGCTACCACTACTTCAACCTGCGGATGATGTACCAGGGCGATGTGGTAGACCAATATGTGGGTACCTGGCCCCTGGAGGTGGCCGCCGACAGCAACCAGGGCCGCTAACCGATGTCCTGCACAGTAACTTCCGCGCCATGACGATCTAACCAAAACCGATGGGGGCGTAGCTCCTGCGCCCCTGGGAGATAGCGGAGAGTTGATGCTACTATAGTAAATCGTGACTTTTTAAGCATTAGGCAATAGAGGCAACCCATGAGTAAGCGCACCCTAGAGGGAACCAACCGCAAGCAAAAAAGAACGTCGGGTTTCCGCGCCCGGATGCGCTCCCACACTGGCCAGAACGTGATTAAGGCCCGTCGCCGTCGGGGTCGGGCTAGACTGGCTGTATAGTCTTCTCTACCAGGCCCCTTTTAGAACGGGGGCTGAGCAAAGTAAAGAAGCTTAATTCTAGGCTTCTGTCGATGGAATACCTTTAATTTGCGTTGGTGGTGCTGCCCAAACAACATCGGCTCCGTCGCTCTAAGGACTTTGCTAAAGTCTATCGGTACGGAAAAAAGGCGGTTTCTGCCCATTTAGTCCTGCGTACCCTGACCCTAGCCAAACCCCAAAACGATGGGGCTGAGGCGGTTTCTGAGCCTTTAGCTGCGCTGCCCCCATCTACCCCGTTGAAGGGGGCAGCGGTGCAGATTGGCATCGTGGTCAGTCAAAAAGTGAGTAAGCGAGCGGTGGTGCGTAACCGGCTTAAGCGTCAGATTAGATCCGCCATGAACCACCTGCTGCCGGGCCTTAGGCCGGATAGCTGGGTGGTTATTAACGTTCGACCCGGCGCAGATGAGTGCGAATATGGTGAATTTTTGCGAGAATTAGAACAGTTACTAACCAAGCTAGAGGTAATCCATGGGTCTTAAGGAGGATGTCTACTATGAAGGTGGCCCCCACATCGGCGATTTAATCTTTAATTTGCTGCTGGGTTTTACGGTAATCTGCCTACCCTTGACCGCCGGGGCTATTACTCGGGCCCTCTGGCTGCGCTATCGCATCACCAATCGACGCATTTCCATCACCGGAGGGTGGATGGGGCGCGATCGCACCGACATTATTTATTCGGAAATTACAAAGATTGTGACAGTTCCCAGGGGACTGGGGTTTTGGGGCGATATGGTATTGACTTTGAAAGATGGAAGTCGCCTGGAAATGAAGTCTGTTCCCAAGTTCCGGGATATCTATGCTTACATCAATGACAAGCTGTCGCCTCAAGCTCGTAACCGCAGTGGAGCGCTCGGCTCGAAGTAAACGCTCCTACCGAGCTATCACTTTCGGAGCAGAGAAGCTATCCTCAAGAAGTTGCTACGTAGTCAGTTGACTGAGAAAGAATGGACTTTGGTGTTGGTTTCCTCTCGAACAATGTCATGCTGCCGATCCTGGATTTCTTCCACGGGATCGTGCCTAGTTATGGTTTGGCGATCGTCGCCCTGACGCTGGTGATTCGCTTGGCGCTCTACCCCCTCAGTGCAGGTTCGATTCGGAACATGCGACGCACGCGGGTGGCTCAGCCCTTTATGCAAAAGCGAATCAAAGAGATTCAAGAGCGGTATAAGGATAACCCTGCCAAGCAGCAGGAAGAAATGGGCAAGGTATACCAGGAATTTGGCAATCCGCTGGCAGGTTGCTTTCCGGCGCTGCTGCAAATGCCCGTGCTGTTTGCGCTGTTTGCCACCCTGCGGGGATCGCCCTTTGCAGATGTCACCTACACGGTGAATCTGGACATCCTACCCCAAGAGCAGATCGAGCGGATTGAGCCTCAAGCTTTCTCCACTAAGCCCCAGAATATCTACATCACTGCTGACTTTCACCAACCTCTCATTGCTCTGCTTCCCGCAGGCAATAAATTGGGATTGGGAGAAACTGCCAAAGTTGAATTTCAAACGCCGGAAGGGAAGCCCCTAAGTAATTTGATGGGGGAGCATCCCGATTCGGATATTTCTCCTCGGTGGACGGTTACGCAGGGGCAGGAACGGGTGGCGATCGCCGAGGATGGCACCATTGAGGCACTGCAACCGGGACAAGTGACTCTCCAGGGAATCATACCGGGTTTGGCAAAGGGTGAAGGCTTCCTGTTCATCAAGGCGCTGGGGCGCGTTGGGGTAACGGGCGAGGGCGGTTCCATTAACTGGGATGTGCTTAGCATGGTGCTATTTTTCGGAGCCAGTCTTTACCTGAACCAGGTACTTTCAGGGCAAGGAGCCACTAGCACGAGCGATAATCCCCAGCAGCAGACCGTGAACAAGATTACACCAGTAATTTTTTCTGGGATGTTTTTGTTCGTCCCTCTGCCCTCTGGAGTACTGATGTATATGGTATTGGCAAATGCTTTCCAAACCTTGCAGACCTTCCTGTTGCTGCGGGAACCCCTACCGGAGAATTTGCAAAAGCTGGTAGAGGAATCGGAGAAGTCGGAAAGCGCCAAGAGCCGCAAGTCTCTCCCGTTTGAATCAGTCGCACGAAGAAGAAAGCCTGATGTACGACATGGATGATGCAAAGCAGCAGGGGCAACAGTGGTTGACTCGACTACTCCACTTGGTTGGTGCCGAATCAACGGTTCAAGTGCAGTGCGGCGAAGCGGAATTGGGGGACAGTCTGTGGCTGGTCATAGATGCCTCCCCCTTTAGTCCCGATCGCATACAAGCACTCATTGGAGTAGATGGGGATGTTCTGGATGCCATTCAATACCTAGCCAACACCATTTTGAATCTGGGTATCGAGGAGGGCGATCGCGCCGCCTACACGGTTGAGTTGAATGGGTATCGGCAGCAGCGGCAAGAGGAGCTAAAAGGCATGGCAAGGCAAGCCGCTGAGCGGGTACGCGAGACGGGTCAGGAGGTGGAGATGACCCATCTTTCCGCCGCCGAGCGTCGCCAAGTTCACAACTTTTTTGAAACGAATACCCCCGACCGTGGAAACCT
>JAAUUH010000004.1 GCA_012031145.1 Oscillatoriales cyanobacterium SM2_2_1
CCTCCCAGGCAATGTAGCCGATCCCGCCGTCCAAGAAAAATTCTGGTGCCGATACCGATGCTCAATAGATCGGGGTCGATTCCACAGGGGGGAAATGGCTCCGGGGTTCGCATAAACCGCATTGCCAAGGCGGGGTTGTAGGGGACCAAGGTAAGTGTAAAGGGTGCGATCGCCCCCGTTGACGCCAACAATAAAATTTTGGTACAGGTTACGGGGATTAAACAAATAAAACTGATTGATGCTGTCTTTGGTGATGGTGGTATCAAAGCCTGCTCGGGGGTAGCAGTCGTTGGGGGCTCCGATCGCCCTTAGGGACAGGGACTTACCAGCAATCAAATCGGCGATCGCATGGCCGCCGCCGCGTAAGGCAGCATTTTCTTCCCCCAACTCCGGCTCTTGGGCCGCACCGAGATAGAGATCCACCGCACCAAAACCGCTGTGGGCCGGAATTCCGTCAATCCAGCATTGCCTGATGCGTAGCGGCGGATCGGTTTGGCCCAAATTAAGAACCGCCCCACTGCCCTCCATCGGCTCAAAGGTACCCGTAGTAACCACATCCACTTGGGCAAAGGTGTCAGCGACGCCCTGGCGGTGGATAAGATGTTTTACTTCCTGGGCAGTAACCACGCCTACGGTGCCAGCGGCGATTTTTTGGTTGATTTGGGTCAGGGTGCGTTGGCGCATCTAGGCGACAGGGGAACGGGTGAGTAGCACTGGACAAGGGGCATTAACCCTGACATAGTCGGATACGGAGCCCCCCAACAGGCGATCAAGATCGGGAAGGCTGCGGGCAATTTCGGGACGGCGATCGGGAGAGCCAAGTAACAATAGGGAGGCATTGGCTTCCGTAGCAGCAGCGCAAATTTCTCGACCCGATTCGCCTACGCGCCAAAAAATGCGGTGTTTGATGCCCAATCGCGTTAGGGTGCCACGGGCTTCTAGGAGGGCGGGGTCGGTGGTCGGTTCACCTTCCTCGGCCTTGCGAACCACCCGCACTAGTAAAATTTCGATCTCACTGCTGCCCTGGAGTAGCTGAACAGCAAAATTGAGGCAATCTTTAGCAGCACTCGAGCCATCGATCGCCACCATCAGTGAGCGGATGCTCTTGATGTAAATATCGTCCTTGACCAACAGCATGGGCACAGAGGCAATTTGGAACACATACTGGCTGACGGAATTGGCCAAGATCGCCTGCAGCCGTCCCATACCCCGTGAACCCATGATCAGGAGATTGGGTTTAAGTTCCTCAGCGACGCGGCAGACCACGTCTTTGGGATCCCCTTCCTTGAGCAGGGTCACGGCTCGGTTCTCCGGTTGCAGCCGCAGGTTCTTAGCTTCCTTGTCTAAAATCCGCTCTCCGGCGAGACGATATTCCGTCAAGCCTTCCGCACTGGCCGCCAACGGCACCACATGCAGAACCGTAACTTGGGCGCGGGCAAAGCTGGGTAGTGGCAAAAGCATATTTAATTGTTCCCGCGATCGCCCAGAGCCATCCACCGCCAACAGTATGTGGTCAATCATAGAATTTAAGGAATTTTGATTAAAGGGACTAAAATTCCAGTAAAGCCCAAGGACAGCAACACTTTAGGGAACTTCAAAATTCTTAAAGGGTCGAGGCATTGCCAACCAAACTTCGACGGGTTCTGCGTGACCCTAGGGGAAGGAATCGATCCCTCCCCCGTTCAGCCGCCTAACGGGAGTATTGCAGGGGCAGACTAACCCATGTCAAATAGGAGAAATTCGGACTCTGCCGCACCACCAATAACTTCGAGGTGGGACGTCTCGGCGATCGCCACGCCATCTCCCGTACCTACCTGCTGACCACACACGGATAGGCCACCGCGCACCACCTGCAACCACAGCTTGCGATCTAGGCTTGTCCCATGGGACAAGCGCTCTCCCGGCGGCACAATAGCACAATAGAGGTCTACATCCTGCTGAATGGTAACGGAGCCGTGGCGACCATCGGAGGAACCCACTAGGCACAGTTGCCCATATTTTTGCTCACGGGGAAAGTGGGTCTGTTCATAGCTCGGTTGGGTGCCCTGTTGGGCGGGCAAAATCCAGATTTGCAACAGGTGTCCCCAATTGCTACTTGACGGATTGTATTCACTATGGCGAATTCCTGTACCGGCAGACATCCGCTGCACATCACCAGGATGGATTACGGAGCCATTGCCAAGGCTGTCCCGATGCTCTAGGGCCCCATCCAGGACGTAGGTGATGATTTCCATGTCACTGTGACCGTGGGGCGCAAACCCGGCGGATGGGGCAATGCGGTCTTCGTTGATCACGCGCAGCGTACCAAACCCCATGTGTTGCGGGTCATAGTAGGAAGCAAAGGAAAAGGTGTGGTAACTGTCTAGCCAATCAATGCGGGCGTGACCACGTTTTTGGCTGGGGCGAAGGGTAATCATGGCAAAACTCCTAATAAAAGCAACCAACTTAACCCTATTATGATTCCGCTTCATTCAAGAGACAATTACCTGATTTGGAAGCAGTTTGTCTCTATTTAGAATACAATTTTGCCAAGGTACTAGCGTCATTACCCCTGAATATCACGCCTTGGATTAGGGTTTGCGCCCCCAAGTTCTGGGAGGGGAAGGCGTTATTCCAGGGAAATGGAGGAAACAGGTGGATCGTTTGACCCAGATTAGGGCATTTACCCAGGTGGTGATGGCGGGTGGATTTGCGGCGGCGGCCCGGCAGATGGGAGTTTCGCGATCGGTGGTGAATAAGCTGGTGCTCGCCCTAGAGCAGGATCTAGGGGTGCAACTGCTGCATCGCAGTACGCGAGTTGTGACGCCAACGGAACTTGGGTTGACGTTTTATGACCATGGACTTGAGGTATTGGAGCGGTGGACAGTGGCGGAGCAACAGATGCGACGGTTGCAGGATCGCCCCAGTGGTCGTTTGCGGGTGAATGGGCCTATGACCTTCGGTACGATGTTCCTAGCTCCGGCGATCGCCGAATTTTTAACGCAGTACCCCGACCTCCAGATTCAGTTGACCCTCAATGATCGTCTGATTGATCCCATTGAGGAGGGCTTTGATATCACCCTGCGGATTGCGGCTCCGTTGCCGACCGGAAGCCTCTACGTGCAGCCCCTGCGGTCAATGCCCCTATGGGTTTGTGCGGCCCCCACCTATCTGGAGCGCCATGGCACCCCCCGGCAACCCCAGGATCTACGATCGCACCCCTGTTTGCATTATGGACATCTCAGTACTCCTAGCCGCTGGACCTTGGCAGGAGAAACGGTGTCGGTGCAAGGGGGGATCTGTTCTAACAATGGGGAGGTGTTGTTGGCGGCGTGCCTTCGGGGGCTCGGCATTGCTTTGCTGCCAGAATTTTTGGTGGGCGGGGCGATCGCCAGCGGGGAACTGCAACGCATTCTTACGACCTACCCAGCCCAGCCCCTAGCCATGGAGTTGCTCTATTCCGCCAATCCTTACATTTCCCAAAAAACCCGCCTCCTGTTGCACTTTCTCAGCGAGCGGTTTGGGGAACAGGGGCCGGATTTTCGGTAATCACGCCATTTTGCTTTGGGCGATCGCCAACACAATAGTAACAAGAACTTTACACAGCTTGAAGAGGTCACCGTGTTCGACTTTCGCGACATGCAGAGTAACGATAATCCCCTGCTTTCCTACTTGCAGAAGCAATCCCCCGACACCCTAGCCCAAATTACGCAGTCGGTCAGCCCCGAAGTGAAGCAAATTGTGAGCCAAAATATTCAAAATCTCTTGGGGATGTTACCGCCTAGCCATTTCAACGTCCAGATCGCCACGGATCGCGAAAACCTGGCCGGATTGCTTGGCTCAGCTATGATGACGGGATATTTTCTGAGCCAAGTCGAGATGCGCATGCAACTCGATCAACGCTTAGCAGCTATAGGCTCCTTGGAGTCAGACTCTGAACTCTTGCCATGACCATGCCCGTGGAGGCGAATGCCTAGGAACACGTCATACAAAAAGCTGCCGAAGTCAGGAAACTGCCAAATCCCTAAACTTTGGGGGGAGTCGTTTTGGTCGAGCAGGGGCTTCATCTGATGGTAGGCAGCTCGGTAGGCATACCAGGGTACATTGGGCCAAAGGTGATGAATCAGATGGTAGTTCTGACCTAACAGGAGAATATTGAGCAACCAACTGGGGTAAACGCGGGCATTTTTCCAGCGCGATCGCTCCACAAAGGGGCGATGGGGCAAATAGTCAAAAAACAACCCCAACAGCATCCCCATAATCGCCGTGGGTACAAACCAAAAGTTGAGAATATACCCTAGGAAGCCGTGATAGTAGCCGGCCACCAAAACCGCCACCAAAATGCCCCGGCTAATCGTCCATTCAAGGAGTTCATAGTTGCGCCACAGCCGCCGCTGAAAGAAAAAGACCTCGTGGTAGAAAAAACGCACCGCAATCAGCCAGAGGGGGCCGCCGGTGGAAACAAAGTGGTCGGGATCATTCTCGGGGTCATTGACGTTGGCGTGGTGCTGCATGTGCACCCGCGTAAAAACCGGATAGACAAAGCCCTGCAAAACTGCCGAAATATGACCGATGGCCGCATTGATTGCCCGATTGCGATGGGCGACCCCATGGGAAGCATCATGGATCACAGTGCCCAAAACGTACAACGATAAAAAGTTGCATACAAAAACCAGACCATGGGCCCATTGCCAATACCAGTAACCCGTTGTCGAGACGGTGGCTAACACGATAGAACCAACCAGCAACAACAATGTGGGATTAAAGCCTTTAGGTGCACCCATCAGATCGCGGGGCACCGTTAGGGTATTCCCTGCCTGCTGCATTTTGAAACTCCTTTGACACTGCAATCGAATTAAGGCGGTTCGGTCGCCATTGTGGCATGACTCGCAATCCCTCTGTAGTATATCCTCAGAGGGAAACAATATGTAGTTTTGTTACACTGGCGCAACACCACCCGGAAAACCCTCCAAATCTCAACCTTTGTCTGCTTGGGGAGGGAAGCATTCTTTAGTAGTAGGGGTACTTTTGGCTCCCGGGCGAAGGGAAGCCCATGGTTCCCTAGGCGGATGGTTTTGGGCAAACTGGGCAGCGCTGCGGCCCAAAATCTCAGGTGTCTAGGAGGCGGTGGCTGCAAAATCGCGACAGGCGATCGCGGCGGGGGTGAGGGAACTGCCCGGGTGAACGGGACACTTAAGATAGGGTTTGTGGGTGAAGTAGCGACAGCGGGGGCAGGGGATGCGAACCATTTGCTGGCGCGTGGCGATCGCCATTTGTAACCCGCGAATAATCACGCTAGCCGTTAAGGTGATAAACAACCAAGCGGCGACTGCCTGTAAAAACGTTGCCATTTTTTTCCTCCCTAGGAACGCTGAGCAATCACCATGACCCAGTGACAGGGCTGGGACAGGGTGTTGCGATGTCCTTGCCAGAATAACTGCCAAGCCGCCCGGGTGGTGATGTAGTTTCGTGACAGATAAAAGCCCGGTGGTGGGGACTCGTTCTCCCAAGTGCCTAAGTCTGAGGTGCGATCGCCCATAAAAAATTCCCCACTGCCGGTTACCCGCAGCAGCAGGTGCACCCGAGGGTTGTGCTGCAAAGATTGGGGTAGGACAAACACGGCAAAATTCTGATGCTGTTGCCAGAAATTGAATGTTGCCCACCGAGCCGCGATTTGGTTTTGAGCCAATAGGGGGCAACTCTGCCCCGGGCAAACCACAGGCTGAGGCAAAAGGCTAGCCCGACGCCCAAAAGCCCCAGCAAGAATTTAATCCATGGATTTCTACCATGGAAGAATCGGATAGGGGGGATCTGGGGCAACCGGCGGTTCATGGTGCGGCCAAAATGACGCGGTGAACACAAATATAGCGAAGTCTTGAGGTTGATGTGAGGCTAAAGCCGCTACGCGCTAAAATTATGCCAATCCAATGTAAGTCAATGACAGCGCCCTACAGTCAATCGCTTCATACTTCCTTGAGTCAGCTGCCCCATGAGCAGTTATTGCAACTGATATGGAATTTGGCAATGCAGCAGCCGCCCCTCTACGAGGCCCTTGCTCGCCATTGTGCCGGGCAACCGATGGAGCGCGAGCCAGTGGCCGCTGCCCAACTTAGGCAACAGATTGATCAGGTCTTTGCCTACTTAGCTACGGTTTCTGCCTACGACTATGAAGATGATTATGACGATGAATATGAATACGAAGAAATTACAGCACTATTGCAGCAGGTAGGGGCCAAAGAGCGACGGGAGCGGCCGGAGTTGCTGTGGTACCTAATTGAGCGCGCTAACCTGGCCTTTGCCGAAGCCACCCTGGCTACCGTGCAGATTGAATTGGCGATCGCCCAGTATGTACAGTTGGTTTCTGAGCTGTGTCCGAGTTTGCCAGAGCGCAAACCCCACATTGAAAAGCTCGTAAGTAGTTTGGACTGGGAGCTGATGGGGCATGGCCGCATTTTAGTGACCACTCGCCGGGGCTTGGAAACCCTGGCCGGCTATCCGCTTTTGATTGACCTGCTCAAGGGGCACCCGGCGCAGTCGATCCGCGAGTGGGTTGCCCATTATTACCGTCAACTGGGGCGGGATGACGCCTACTTAACCTATCGACGGGCGCACCTCCACCATGAATTCCAATACTTGGATTTGGCTCAGTTTTGGCAACAGCGGGGGGATACACGGCAATATTTAGCTACCCTTGAATCTTGGCTAACCCTTGGGGTGCCGCCGGAACCGCCTTCGGTGGTGTTGCAGATGCTGGAAGCACACTATGCCCAGCAGCAAAATCAAGTCGAACTACTGCGGATTTTGCTCTGCGAAGCCCAGTGGTATGGCGTCACCTTGGCCCTATATCAGAGAATTAAGCCCCTAGCGATCGCCCAGGAGCAGTGGCAGGAGGTGCGCCACCAATTGCTGAGCCTTGCCAAGGGAGGGGCAGAAATTGAGACCCTATCCCGCATTTACATCTATGAAGCCCAGGAGGAGGATGCGATCGCCCTTTTAGACCATCCCCAATGCTATGAATCGACAACGGTGTTTATCGCCGACGGTATCAAGCAAAAATATCCCCAGCAGGCAATTGTAATTTACAAAAAATTGATTCAAGCCTACTTAGATCGCAAAAATCGGGAAGGTTATGCCATTGCCGCCGAATATGCCCAAGCACTCAAACACATTTACCTAAACATTCTCAATAGCCCCGAGCCATGGCGGGACTACCTGCTCCAACTTAAGGAACGCTACGGACAAAAACGCTCCTTCTGTGATGAATTTAAGGATCTCTAGATTGGGGCGGCTGCGATTGGATGGGG
This sequence comes from Oscillatoriales cyanobacterium SM2_2_1, assembly GCA_012031145.1. GTDB lineage: Bacteria > Cyanobacteriota > Cyanobacteriia > Pseudanabaenales > Pseudanabaenaceae > UBA999. The sequence continues at coordinate 7,284 of JAAUUH010000004.1, forward strand.
CAGTAGCCGCCCAGGTCATCTTCTTAGCGGGTTTGGGGATCCTGCTGTTTTTGGGTTGGCGTAATCTTCAGTCCAACCTTCAGCGGGCAGGGTTGGGATTGCAGTTTGACTTTCTTACCAGTCAGGCGTCCTTTGCAATTCGGGAGCGCACAATTCCCTACGAGCCGACGGATAGCTACCTCCTAGCCTTAGCAGTGGGAGTACTCAACTCCCTGAAAGTGATCGCCATTGCCATAGTCTCCGCAACGGGGATCGGAGCGGCGGTGGGTATGGCCCGTCTCACACCCCATTGGCTGGTGCAACAGATGGCCCGGGTCTATACCGAACTCTTTCTAAACACGCCATTGCTGCTGCAGTTATTTTTTTGGTACGTGGCGATTTTTCTGCCCTTGCCCACTGTACCCCAAGGGGCATTCGGTGGGTTATGGCAATACTCCAACCAAGGGATCGCAATTCCATGGCTGGGGGTTGCATTTTCCTCAGAATTTTTGGCCCTGTCCCTAGGGCTAAGCACATTTTCGTCAGTGTTTGTGGCGGAGTTGGTGCGGGGCAGCGTGTTGGCGATTTCTCAGGGACAGTGGGAAGCGGGATTGTCCCTGGGGTTGAACCGTTGGCAAGTGCTGCGGCTGGTGGTGTTGCCCCAAGCATGGCGAATTCTCATCCCCCCACTCACCAATCAGTATTTGAATATTATTAAAAACTCTAGTTTGGCGATCGCCGTTGGTTATGAAGATGTTTACGCGATCGCCAGTACAACCATCAATCAAACTGGTCGCCCCGTAAATGTGATTGTGATCCTCATGGGAATCTATCTTGTTCTTTGCTTGACCGTGGCTTGGGGGATGGGGGAACTCAATCGCCGCGTGCAGCTAGTGGAGCGCTAGGCTGCTTCATGCCATAAAAAAGTCTCCGAAATCTGGGCGATCGCGGAGACAGGTAATTAGTTGAATGAACCTAATGAATAAACTGAAACAAATCTGACAAATTACACTACCTGGCAGGAGATCGGGTTAGCAATCATAGTAGAGTCCAAACTCGTAGGGGTGGGGACGAATACTCACCGGCACCACCTCGTTGTTGAGCTTGTAGGAAATCCACGTCTTCAGGAAATCTTCGGTAAATACACCACCCTTGAGCAAAAACTCATGGTCGTTTTCCAGATTTTCCAGCGCCTGCTGTAAAGAGCCTGGCGTCGAAGGTACATTGGCCAACTCCTCGGGGGATAACTCGTAGATGTCCTTATCTAGGGGGGCACCGGGATCAATTTGGTTTTCAATCCCATCAATCCCAGCCATTAACATGGCCGCAAAGGCCAAGTAGGGATTACAGGTGGCATCGGGACAACGGAACTCTAGTCGCTTGGCCTTAGGATTGCTACCCGTCAAGGGAATCCGAATCGACGCCGAGCGGTTACCCTGGGAATAGGCCAAGTTCACCGGAGCCTCAAAACCAGGTACCAGCCGCTTGTAGGAATTTGTGGTTGGGTTGGTGAGCGCCAGCAACGCCGGAGCATGCTTCAGCAGTCCACCGATATACCACAACGCCAACTGACTGAGATCTGCATAACCGTCCCCATAGAAGGTAGGCTTGCCATCATTCCAAATCGACTGGTGGGTGTGCATCCCCGAGCCATTGTCGCCAAAGAGCGGCTTGGGCATAAAGGTGACTGTCTTGCCATAGCGCTTGGCCACATTCTTGATGACATACTTGTAGGTCATCAGATAGTCAGCGCACTGCACCAAGCTGGCAAAGCGGAAGCCTAGCTCCGCCTGACCACCGGTCGCCACCTCGTGGTGATGCTTCTCAATGGGCACACCGCAATCCGCCATGGTCAAGAGCATTTCTGTGCGAATGTCTTGGAAGTTATCCGACGGCGAGACCGGAAAGTAGCCCTGTTTGTTGCGGATCTTATAGCCCAAGTTTCCGCCCGGTTCGTCCCGTCCCGTGTTCCATAAACCTTCCACCGAGTCTACTTTGTAGTAGCCAGTGTGCATCTCGTTGCCGTAGGAAACACTGTCAAAAATAAAAAATTCAGGCTCTGGCCCAAAAAAGGCCTCATTTCCAAAGCCAGTTTGCTTGAGGTAGTCAATCGCCTTTTGCCCAATGACGCGGGGGCATCGGCTGTAGGGCTGACCGGTGCGCGGCTCCTGAATACTGCACACCATACTGAGCGTCGGCACTTCCATGAATGGGTCGATCCATGCGGTTGCCGGATCCGCACCATGGCCATGTCAGAGTCGTTAATTGCCTTCCAACCCCGAATACTAGAACCATCAAACGGAACGCCATCGACAAAAGAGCCTTCGTCAATCTGATTATGGAAGAATGTGCAGTGTTGCCACATGCCGGGCATGTCGATGAACTTAAGGTCGATCATCTTGATATTTTGCTCTGCAATCATCTGCAGAATTTCCTGGGGAGTCTGAGCCATGGGCGTTCCTAGATCCAAATAGAGTGCTGTATTCTGACTTCCAAGTGTAAAGAACGATGGTTGCGCCTATTTGTAACTTTTTATACTTTATCGGGCGATCATCCCCCAAGTTTAGTCTCGGCTGGCGATTCGGCCATACTTCGGGAGGCCAAACATCAAAAAGACCCCAAAATAGAGGGCATAAACGATCACCAAAACCACACCCCAAAACAAAATATTCTCTGCCGCAAAGCCACTGAGTAGGAGATCCTTGAATAGGAGGGGAGGCTCAAACCAAATCGGACAGATCGTCCCCAGTTGCTCCGCTGGCACTACGCCGCAGTTGGAGAACACGATATTCACTCCCGTTCCCACAATGCAATAGGCTGTGATTGCCCAACGCCAGCTTTCATAGATCGGTCGCAGGCGACTGCGTTCTAAAGCCAGATCTTCATTGATATCCCGCCAGAACCATAGGGATATTGGAATCAACACCCGCGCAAGCAGTCCCGTCAGGAAGCTCAACGGCAGCCCCCCAATCATCAGCAACACTGTAATCGCTAGCAAGCTCGCCACCCGCCAATAGATTGTCAGTCCCTGCACGACCGGTTGCGATCGCGCTCTAGCCCCCCATAGCAGTAGCCCCATGGGCAAAAGAATAGTTAAAACCACCGCCAATCGGAAGTCCAGCCACACCACACGGCGTACCCAATCTGCATCCATAATCCCTGATCCCTGTCTGTCACTGCATGCGCTGTTCCATAACATACGCGATCGCCCGCACCAATGGGTAAAGTAACGTTAAGAAGGCTTGAGATGGCTCCCATAGCCAGTGGTATCTTTGCTTTAATTGGCTTCACTGCCACCCTGTGGGAGTGGAGCGAGCCATGAATGATTTTTTACCTAATTTTTTTGGGAGAACCCTACTGATGTCTGAACAAACCCAAGAAGCGCTGGCGAAACCCACGGGGAAAACCCCCCTCTGGGGCGGCAGCACCGGCGGACTCCTCTCGGCCGCCTATACAGAAGAAAAATATCTAATCACTTGGAACAGCCCTAAGGAGCAAGTGTTCGAAATGCCGACGGGTGGCGCTGCCACTATGGTAGAAGGCGATAACCTCCTCTATTTGGCTAAAAAAGAACAAGCCCTGGCCCTGGGCACCCAATTGCGGAAATTCAAGATCAGCAATTACAAGATTTGGCGTGAATTCCCCAATGGTGACCAAGTATACTTGCACCCCAAGGATGGCGTGTTTCCCGAAAAGGTCAATGCCGGTCGTGTGGCGATCAACAGCGTCTCCCGCAAAATTGGCGACAACCCCAACCCTGTGGCGGTAAAGTTCACTGGCAAAAATACCTTTGATGTCTAGCTGATGCTTTGTGCGCGATCGCCCAGTCTATGGGACTATCCTCGAATTTCATTGCATCACAAATATCCACCGACCCAAGATTTACACTCTTGGGTTTTTTAGTTCAAAAATTAGGCGTTGGTGTCGGGTTTGGTTCCGTATTATTAGTAATCAGCAGCAAATTCCCGTGCTTGATTGGTAAAAGAAGAACTGGCGAAGAGCAAGGCTGCCTATTGTATTAGCGCCCTGGACGTAGCGGCTCCCCCGATGCCTGGCGATCATTTGGAATCGCGGCGCTTGCCCCAAAGACCAAGACCTACCAATAGCAATAGGGGAAGCCAAGAGCCAAGGGCCAGCCCCGAATGATTGGGCTGCACCGCCAGCCACAGGGCCGAAGCCCATGCCAGAAACCACGCCATCCAGCCCATCCCTATTCCCTCGCTGCTTTTAATGTACCCTTAAGTGACTGTCCGTAGAGTCGGCGTCCCCCACTAGAGTAGTTAACCTATACTGGTGCATAGTTCTCCAGCTCCGCCGCTATGACCAGCGTTCCTGTCTCGCGCATTCGCAATTTTTGCATCATTGCCCATATTGATCATGGCAAATCAACCCTAGCCGATCGCCTATTGGAGTTCACGGGCACCGTATCCAAGCGCGATATGAAGCAGCAGTTTCTCGACAATATGGATTTGGAGCGGGAGCGGGGGATTACGATTAAACTCCAAGCGGCGCGGATGAACTATCGGGCGGCCGATGGTGAGGAATACATTCTCAATTTGATTGATACGCCAGGACATGTGGACTTTTCCTATGAGGTATCTCGCAGTTTGGCGGCCTGCGAAGGGGCGCTGCTGGTAGTGGATGCGTCCCAAGGCGTAGAGGCCCAGACGCTAGCTAATGTCTACTTAGCCCTGGAAAATAATTTGGAAATTATTCCGGTGCTTAACAAGATCGACCTGCCGGGGGCGGAGCCTGATCGGGTGGCCGCAGAAATTGAGGAGTTGATTGGCTTAGATTGCAGTCAGGCGGTACGGGCGTCGGCTAAGGAGGGCATCGGGATTCCGGAGATTTTGGAGGCGATCGTGCAGTTGGTGCCGCCGCCACGGGATACAACGCATGAGCCGTTCCGAGCACTAATTTTCGATAGCTACTACGATGCCTATCGCGGGGTGATTGTGTATTTCCGAGTCCTAGATGGTGCGGTGAAGAAGGGCGATCGCATCAAGTTTATGGCTTCAGGGCAAGAGTATGAACTCGATGATCTGGGCATTTTGGCTCCCACCCAAATTCCCGTAGAGGATCTCCATGCTGGGGAGGTGGGTTATCTGTCGGCGGCAATCAAGACGGTGGAACATGCCCGGGTGGGGGATACGGTGACTTCGGCGGTGCAGGGGGCAACGGAGCCACTACCGGGCTATGAAGAAGCGAAGCCCATGGTGTTCTGCGGCATGTTTCCTACCGATGCCGACCAGTTTGAGGATTTGCGAGAAGCCCTGGTGAAGCTCAAGCTCAATGATGCTGCCCTGCAGTATGAGCCGGAAACCTCTAACGCCATGGGATTTGGTTTCCGCTGCGGTTTCTTGGGGCTGTTGCACATGGAAATTGTGCAGGAGCGTCTGGAACGGGAATATAACTTGGACTTGATCATTACAGCCCCGTCGGTGGTCTACCGGGTGACGACGATCAAAGGTACGGTGCTGTTCATTGACAACCCCAGCGAGTTACCGGAGCCCCACGAGCGGGAGCAAATCGAGGAGCCCTATGTGCAATTGGACATCATGACGCCCCAAACCTACATCGGCACCCTAATGGAGCTATGCGAGGGGCGGCGGGGGATTTTTAAGGACATGAAGTTTATTACCAAGGAGCGGGCGACGCTGATCTATGAGGTGCCGCTTGCGGAAATTGTGACTGATTTCTTTGACCAGATGAAGTCGCGGACTAAGGGCTATGCCAGCATGGAATATCAGATCATTGGCTATCGCCCCAATGAGTTGGTGAAGCTGGATATTTTGGTGAACAACGATCCTGTGGATTCGCTGGCTTGTATTGTCCATCGCGATAAGGCCTACAACATCGGGCGGGCATTGGCATCGAAGCTCAAGGATTTGATTCCCCGGCATCAGTTCCAAATTCCCATCCAGGCGGCGATCGGCTCTAAGGTGTTAGCTCGGGAAAACATTTCGGCCCTGCGGAAGAATGTGCTTAGCAAGTGCTACGGGGGCGATATTTCCCGCAAGCGGAAACTTTTGGAAAAGCAAAAGGAAGGAAAGAAGCGGATGAAGTCCATCGGTACGGTGGATGTGCCCCAAGAGGCATTTATGGCGATTCTGAAGTTGGATCAAGATTAGATGAATTATCGGGTTAGGGTGCACGATCGCCGCACGGGACAGATCCATGAAACCCAAGTTTCGGGCGATCGCTATCTGCTGGAGTCATTGGAGGATCTGGGTTTGGATCTGCCGTCGGCCTGTCGCCATGGCTGCTGTACTACCTGTGCGATGCGGGTGCGATCGGGCGCATTAGACCAGCGAGAGGTGATGGGACTATCCCCGGCCCTACAGGCGGAGGGCTATGCCCTAATTTGTTCTAGCTATGCCTGCTCGGATTTGGAGCTGGAAACCCAAGATGAAGACGAAGTGTACCAATTGCAGTTTGGGCGCTATTTTGCCCGGGCCCAGCGCCGCTGGTGGCAGTGGCGATTGCCCCTAGATCATGATTGACGCATTAATGGATTGGGGTTGGTTGGGAACCATGGCAAAGTGTTTGCTGATAACCATAACTGCCCATGCTCAGTGATTTAATGGGGCATGGGGGAAAATTGATGGGATACGATGCGCCATGAATGACACAGCGGCCTATATTCTCAAGCGATCGGGACAAGCGGTTTTGGTGGTTTTTTTGGTGACGGTGCTGAGTTTTTTAGCGCTGAAATTGTCCCCGGGAGACTGTTTTACGGATCTCACCCAAAATCCCAGCACACCGAAGGATGTGGTGGAGCAACTGCGGGAGCGAATGGGATTGGATCGGCCGGTGCAGGAGCAGTACTTCCTCTGGCTAGGGAATGCGTTGCGGGGGAACTTAGGCGATCGCTGTCAGGGATTTGTGCCCGTGTCCCAGGTGATTTTTGAGCGGGCGGGGAATACGCTGCTGATGTCGCTGGTGTCTCTGGTGTTTACGTGGTCGGTGGCGTTGCCCCTCGGGATCTATGGCGCAGTGCATGTGGGTCGGCGGGGCGATCGCCTAGTGCAAACCATCAGCTATACATTGCAGGGATTTCCCAGTTTTGTGCTGGCAATTTTGTTTTTGCTACTGGCGCAGGCTACGGGTTGGTTTCCCATCGGCGGCATGACCAGCATCGAACACGATGACCTGTCGTGGTTGGGCAAAGTATTGGATGTGGGGTATCACATGGTTTTGCCGACCCTGACGCTGACGGTGCTGGGGTTTGCGGGATTGCAGCGGCTAATGCGGGGAAATTTATTGGACGTGTTGCGAGAAAATTACATCAAAACGGCACGGGCGAAGGGGTTGGCGGAGGAGCGGGTGATCTATGTCCATGCGCTGCGCAATGCGATTAATCCCCTAGTAACGCTCTTGGGTTTTGAGTTTGCCAGTTTGCTGAGTGGGGCATTCATTACGGAATACTTTTTTAATTGGCCGGGGTTGGGACGACTGCTGTTGCAAGCAAGTCAGGAAAAGGATGTGAATCTGGTAATGGCGGGATTGACGCTCGGAACCATCATGTTGGTGCTGGGGAATCTTTTGGCAGATATTTTGCTGAAGTTGGTGGATCCGCGCATTAAGCTCGATGCCATGGAGCCCTAGGAATCCCAAAAAAATCTGAAGCTTTGGCTGGCGCGACTGGCTGTCTTTTGACAGACGTTGCGTCGCCCTTTTATGAATGAAAAATGATTTCTACTGGGTCTTGTGCATAACCTTGTCCTGCGTTTTGTAGTTTGTGTTTTGGTGAGTGTAGCGGTGCTGTGGCAACTCTGGTTTGCGCCAGTGGCGATCGCCGCTGACTTGGAGAATGGGGCGAGGCTATTTGGGGCTAATTGTGCTGCCTGTCATGCGGGCGGCTCTAATCGGGTGGTGGCAGCCAAAAACCTGAGGAAACCAGCCCTGGAACAGTATGGGATGTATTCTTTGGATGCGATTTCCTATCAGGTACGGAATGGCAAAAACGCGATGCCGAAATTTAAGAAGCTGAGCGATGACCAAATCGCGGATGTGGCCAGTTACGTGTTATCCCAGGCTGACAGCAACTGGGGTAAGTCCTAATGTCGGGGCTGCTGGCATTGAGCTTGGCAGTATGGGTGGCGACCCTGCCATCGTCCTATTTTCAACTGGGTCTGGAGCATTTTGCCCGGGGTGAATTTCATTTGGCAATCGCCCAATTTACGGAGTCCATTCGCTGGCAGCAGCACCTGACCAGTTCCCATACCAACCGTTGTTTTGCCTACATTCAAGTGGAGCAATACGACCGGGCGATCGCTGATTGCTCGATCTCAGTTCGACTCCAGCCCAAGGCGGATGCTGCCTACCTCAACCGTGGCATTGCCTCCTACCGCCTAGGCCATTACCAACGGGCCATTGGCGATTTTAGTCAGGCGATCGCCATCAATCCCCAGAATCCGGAAGCCTTTCTCAATCGTGGCGTCACCTATGCCGATCTCGGTGACCTGCTCCGTGCCCGTAACGATCTTGAGCAGGCACTGGGTTGGTATCAACGCGCTGGGCAATGGGAGGAGTCCCTATTGGTTCAGGGAATGCTGCACCAATTGGCCCCGGCTTCGCAGCTCAGCTAATTGTTTGACATTGATTTTTTTTATAGCTGTAAATAACTTGGCTAGGACGGGGTGCAGGGGCGCAGCCCCCAAACCTTCTTTTCCTTCGATGTCCGAACCTACTCGAATATAGCTATAGTTTTATGCTTTTTTACGACGTTCCCATGAAACAGTTCCTCACCTGCGGTGTGCGGATGGCACTCCCGCCCCCGCATTTTATTGGATAGCCCATAAAAACCACGGCAGTGACCACACAATCATAATCATGGAAATAGCCACAGCAAAACCCGAGCGGTTCCCGCCAACGCTCCTCGCCCAGTCGGCGGATCGGAGTACTTGGCTGATTACGATCGCCCCCCCCAAAAAAAATTCGCTTTATCCCCATGACCAAAAATATTCCCAGTTCGGTGCAGGAAGGTCATGCCCATGTGTACCTCAACGGACAGAAACTAGGGCGCACCCACACCATCACCTATAGGCTTAAGTCCATTCCCCAGGGAACCCATCAAGTCCGTGTGGTGTTGAGCACCAATGGCTATGAAGAGATTACGGTTCAAGGGCAGCCCGTTTCAGGGACAGTGACCATCACCCGTTAAAAAAACATCCCAATTTGCGTGTCAATGGGGATGGGCGGTCGCAATGGCATTAGGGGTTTTGGTGGAGAAATTCGTCTATCGCTTTAGCGGCGGCGACTAGCACTTCGGGTGGCTGCACGAGGGCGATCCGCACATAGCCTTCGCCGCCGCCGCCAAAGCCAGAGCCCGGCGACAGGGCAATGCCGGTGGCTTCCAGGAGAGCCAGGCAAAAGCGAACCGAATCCTGCTGCCAAGGCGGAGGCAGGGGCACCCACAGGTAGAGGGTGGCTTGGGGGCAGGGGATCGACCAGCCCTGGTTCCTAAAGGCTTCTACCATGCATCACGGCGATCTCTAAAGGTTTGCACCGTGGGTCGGATGATGGCATCTCCTGACCGCAGCGCGGCGATCGCCCCCCGGGTGATGCCCTGATATTGGTTAAAGTCAACGACGGACTTAACCGCCCTGAGGGCTTGGATCAGGTCGGGGTTACCCACGGCAAAGCCAATCCGAAAGCCGCCCATGTTATAGGATTTGGAACAGGTGTAAAACTCAATGCAGATGGATTTGGTAGGGTCAGCTTGGAGCACCGAGGGGGGGCGATCGCCCGTAAACACCAGATCGGCGTAGGGAAAGTCATGGACGAGGGCAATGGAATGTCGCCGGCAGAATGCAACGGCCCTCTGAAAAAAATCTAGGGGTGCCACCGCCGCCGTGGGGTTGTGGGGGTAGCTCAGCACCATCATGCGGGCCCGCGCCACTGTCTCCGCCGGAATTTGATCTAGTTGGGGTAAAAAACCATGCTCCGGCAGCAGGGGCATCGCATACAGTTCGCCACCAGCCAAGGTCACGCCGCCATAGTGGGAGGGATAGCCGGGATCGGTCAGCAAAGCCACATCCCCAGGATTGAGCAGAGCCAGGGGCAAATGGGCAGTGCCTTCCTGAGAGCCAATCAGGGGTAAAACTTCCGTCTCTGGGTCAAGGGAAACGCCATAGCGCTCGGTCATCCACTGGGCGATCACCCCTCGGAACTCAGCGGTGCTGCCAAACAGGGTATACCCGTGGGTGCTGGGATCTTCTAGGGACTGGGCAATGACCTGGCAGATCAGCGGTGCCGTGGGCAAATCCGAAGAGCCGAGGGACAGATCAATTAGATCTAAGCCCCGGGACTTCCGGGCAGTCTTGGCCCGATCCATATCGGCAAAAACATTCCGCCCCAAGGCAGCCAGGCGATCGGCGAACTGGATCACGGCCGGCTGGGGATCATCCCCGTGGCTCGAGCGTAGGCAAACAGTCCACCGGCATCAATCACCGGACGCACCTCTCCTAGGGATTTAAGGGCATAGATACCCCCGGTGCGATGGTTGGTCAGGGTGAGGGCATCCATATCAAGGGTAGCTTCATCACCGGTTTGGAACACCCCACAGAGGCGATCGCCCGTTTCCCAGGGGTAAAGTTCACCGGTGGCGGCACAGTTGCGGAAAAAGATCCGCGCGTAGGACTGGGCCACAACCGCCTTGACGCCGGAGGCCCCGAGGGCAATGGGGGCATGTTCGCGGGAGGAACCACAGCCAAAATTCTCCCCGGCAATGATGATGGGGTATTGGGTTTTAGTAGCACCCTCGGTGATGAATCTGCCGTAGCGATCGGGCAGCCCAATCAGGGCATAGCTACCGAGTTTTTCGTACTCATCGGGTTTGGACGGGACGAGGGTGAGAAATTCGGCGGGAATAATTTGGTCGGTGTCGATATTGTCATCGACCACGAAAACTGGGCCCCGAAGGATTTGGGTCATGGGTTTGTCGAGTGGGAAAGAGCGCAAGGTTGACTGGTCATCTAGTCTACCCTAGCCCAGCCCAATGGTCAGCCCCGGGGGGTAGGGGGTGCTTGCCTAGCTAGCCCGAAGCCGGATGCCAAGTCCCGGTTGAGCCCAAAGCAGGGGGGCAATCGGCAACGGGAATCGGTGCCGTCTGCGGTTGAGCGCTTCCGGCGTGCGGTTCCATAACACCAGCCTATGGTTTTGTGGTTCCAGGGTAAGATTTGCTGATCGATGAGTGGGGTTCCATCGTTCCCGCCCAGGGTTTTGCGGTTCCGGACTGGAATTCCCCGGTTCATGAATCGGGTTCCGTGGTTCCCGAGTGCCATTCTGTGATGCCCCGTCTCAAAATTGCTTAACAAAATTGCCCAAACTGTCAACCGGCTGTGGTGTTGCCAGGGTTTGGGACACCGCTCGGGACTTGACCCAATTTCTCAGCGGAAAGCGATAGCAGTACTGAACCTGGGTCGATGAACTAAATATGCTCTTAAGTTCATGTTCCTTGGCACTAAAAACCGCCTCCCAAACTTTGGGAAGCGGTCGTGATAAACCTAGAGTTTGCTTTGGGGCTAGCCCGGATGTAAAGCCTCGGTGTCGCCTAGCCGCGGGTGAGGTTGAGCAACTCCTTGGGGGAAGCTAACAGGTCGATCGCCACAAAGAAAATCTTATTGCCGGGGCTGATCAAAAAGCGCCAAGCTATATTCATGCCCACATTAGCCCCAAACCAGGGGGTTTGCACCTTGCCGGTGACCTTCACTTGGGTGTAGCCCCCTTCGGCGGGTTCCGTGACGCCACGCTCGGGCAGCAGGCGCAGGTTTTGGCATTCCTCCCTAAAGAAGCGGAGGATGGCATCCTTGCCAATGATCGGGCGTTGGAAGGGGGGTTGGAGGGCTCCATCGGGGGCGAATAGCTCGATGAGCGCCTCAAAGTCGTTGGCGTTGAGATTATTCATGTAGTCGAATACGGTGACATTGGTGACACCTTCGATCGCCACTTTGGTACGCTTGGAGGCTTCTGTCGGGGGAACCACTGGCTCTGCGACCCGGGTGTAGGTGCCCATTTTGTTGGGATCAAAGCCCATATCCAGCACCATGTTGCGCAAAACGGTGATCTGCTGTCCCGATTCTAGGTCTTGCACGGCTTTGAGCACCGCGGCGGCATTGGCCGAAAGTTCGTAGCCAGCGGGGATGGGGGCGACAATTTTTTGATCCATCCATTCGCCCAACTGATACCAGAAGCCGAGTTTGATATTGGGAGACCAAATGGCATAGGTGCGGCAGATGGGGGTGTCGGCGCGGTTGGCCAAGTCGCACATGAGTTGGGTTTGTTCCTTAAAGGACATCTGCCGGATTTGGTTAAGGGTAGGTTCGGCAAGAACCATGCTGGCGGCTCCGGGGGCGGCAACGGTGATGGTTTTACCCATTTCTAAATAGGCGAACCAGATCAGGGCCAGTTGATCTTCAGTATTGAGTTGGTTGAAACGGGCGATCGTGGCGGGTACGGTGTCGGCGGTCAGGGTAGAGGGGAAAATCGAACGGGCTGTATCTACGGTGAAGGTCATAGGGCATTGTGTCTAAGTTATTTTACTTATAGGTCAAAGTGTGTCACCAGATCATCACCAAAGGGAATATTTTCTAAAGAATCGCCAAGGGGGATGGTCACGGGCTTTCCCTGGGATTCTAGGGCACCCGAGGGGTCTAAGTTGCCTAGGGAACTGCGGGTTAATTGGGTTTTGGGGAGACCTTGGTTTTATGATGGGAGCACCCACGATTATCCCGCCTAGATCCTATGCTCGCTGAATATCGCACCCATGCTGCCGATCGCCAGTCCCAAGGCATTCCCCCCCTGCCCCTTAGTGCGGCTCAAACCGCGGCCCTGTGTGAGCTATTGCAAAATCCCCCCGCAGGTGAAGAGGAATTTTTACTAGCGTTACTACGCGATCGCATTCCCCCTGGTGTGGATCAAGCTGCCTATGTCAAAGCAGGATGGCTAACAGCGATCGCCCGGGGAACCAGTCACAGTCCTCTCCTTACTCCAATCTTGGCGGTGGAATTGCTGGGCACCATGGTGGGGGGCTATAACGTGCAGGCGTTAATTGAATTTTTGTCCATTCCCCAGCTGGCGACCACGGCGGCAGCGGCATTAAGTAAGACGCTGCTGGTATTTGATGCCTTTCACCAGGTTTGGGAACTGTCCCAGGGGAATGGGGCGGCGCAGCAGGTGATCGCAGCTTGGCGAGATGCCATTTGGTTTACCGATCGCCCGCCCCTGCCGGAGGTGATGGCGGTGACGGTGTTTAAGGTGTCTGGGGAGATTAATACCGATGATCTATCGCCAGCCCAGCAGGCGGCTACCCGTCCCGACATTCCGCTCCATGCCCTGGCGATGTTGGAAAGTCGCGCCCCAGGTGCCCTAGAGATGATCGCCCAACTGCGGCAATCGGGGAAAATAGTGGCCTTTGTGGGCGATGTGGTGGGCACGGGTTCGTCGCGCAAGTCGGCAATCAATTCTCTGCTGTGGCACATTGGCCGAGATATTCCCTTTATTCCCAACAAGCGATCGGGCGGGGTGATTCTGGGCGGGGCGATCGCCCCGATTTTCTTTAACACCGCCGAGGATGCGGGAGCCTTACCCATTCAATGCGATGTTAGCCAACTGGAAACGGGACAAGAACTATTGATCTATCCCCGCGCCGGGCGGATCACCGATCTTGCTGGTACCGAGCTTGCTTCCTTCACCCTTGCCCCCGATACCCTTAGTGATGAGGTGCGGGCCGGCGGGCGGATTCCGTTAATCATTGGTCGCAGCTTGACCGATCGCACCCGTCAGACCCTAGGTTTGCCGCCCAGTGAGGTTTTCCTCCGTCCGTTCCCGCCCACCGATGATGGCTCTGGTTTCACCTTAGCCCAAAAAATGGTCGGTCGGGCCTGCGGACTATCCGGCGTTCGCCCCGGCACCGCCTGTGAACCGCTCATGACCACCGTTGGCTCCCAGGACACGACGGGGCCCATGACCCGGGATGAATTACAGGAGTTGGCCTGTTTGGGTTTCAGTGCCGATCTGGTGCTGCAAAGCTTTTGCCACACCGCCGCCTATCCTAAGCCGACGGATATAAAGACCCACCATGAACTGCCCGACTTTTTTGCCACTCGCGGCGGCGTGGCCCTCAGGGTGGGAGATGGCATCATTCATTCTTGGCTGAACCGGATGTTGCTACCGGACACAGTGGGCACAGGGGGGGATTCCCACACCCGCTTCCCCCTAGGAATTTCGTTTCCTGCGGGCTCCGGTCTGGTGGCCTTTGCCGCGGCCTTGGGTGTGATGCCCCTAAACATGCCAGAGTCGGTGTTGGTGCGCTTTACGGGCACCCTCCAGCCCGGAATCACCCTGCGGGATGTGGTGAATGCCATTCCCTATGTGGCGATTCAAAAGGGACTGCTGACAGTGGACAAGAAAAATAAAAAGAACGTGTTTGCCGGTCGGATTATGGAGATAGAAGGGCTGCCTGACCTGAAGCTGGAGCAGGCCTTTGAACTTACCGATGCCACGGCGGAGCGCTCCTGCGCTGGCTGCACGATCGCCCTTAGTGAAGCAACCGTAGCCGAATATCTCCGTTCCAACGTCGCCCTGATCAAAAACATGGTGGCGCGGGGCTATCAGGATGCCCGCACCCTATTGCGCCGGGCGGACCAGATGGAGGGATGGCTGACCGATCCGGTGCTGTTGCGGGCCGATGCCAAGTATGCCGAGATTCTGGAAATCAACCTCCATGAAATCACAGAGCCCATCGTCGCGGCCCCCAATGACCCCGACAATGTGAAACTGCTGTCCGAGGTGGCGGGCGATCGCGTGGATGAAGTCTTCGTTGGTTCGTGCATGACCAACATTGGTCACTATCGCGCCACGGCTAAAGTTCTGGAGGGGGCGGGCAGTGTCAAAACCCGCCTCTGGATCGTGCCCCCCACCCGCATGGATGAAACCCAGCTTAAGGAGGAGGGCATTTACAGCATCTTTGGCGTTGCGGGGGCCCGCACCGAAGTGCCTGGCTGCTCCCTGTGCATGGGTAATCAAGCCCGGGTCGGCGATGGAACCACGGTCTTCTCCACTTCCACCCGGAACTTCAACAACCGCATGGGGAAAGACGCCCGAGTTTATCTGGGCTCTGCCGAACTAGCGGCCGTTTGCGCCCTGCTTGGACGCATTCCCACCCTTGAAGAATATCGGGCGATCGCCGCCGAAAAAATCGACCCCAATGCCGGTGAACTCTACCGCTATCTCAACTTTGACCAGATCCCCGGCTTCATCGACCAAGGCCGGGTGGTTCCCCTGGAGGAGGTTGCGGGCATGATTAGGGGCTCGGGAGATGTCTTGCCAACTGCTCCAAAAAGTTAGTTCGGAATCCAGTAAATTAGCTCTGCTCACCGGACACTAAAAAGTCGGTCATGAAAGAGTCAACTGCTGAAACCATCGGCTCTCTGGGATATTTCGGAATTGGTTTTCCCATGGTTTTAGAAAATTTGTTCCCCCCATTCCCTCGGAGTTGATCATGCCCTGGCCGGCTTTACCGCATCCCAGGGCCAACTAACTATGGATGGGGCCATCCCTGCTGGTGTCATTGGCACAGTTTTAGGAGCCTATCCTTGGCATTACATCGGCAAACTTTTCGGTGAAGAACAAAAGAACATCTAAGCCGCTGGCTCGAACGCATGGAAAATGGTTGGGCACTTAGGGCACAGAAATTGACAAATCCAGCCTGTGGTTCCAAAGGTACGGCATTGCGGTCTTTTTCTTTGGTCGTCTTGTGCCAGGAATTCGCACCCTTATTTCTATTCCGGCGGGGTTTAGCGCCATTCCCCTGCTTTCATTTACGCTCCCGCTGGTAGCCTGGGCTAGCCACTTGGTCTTTGCTGGCTCATTTTTAGCGGAAAATCGCGAAATCGTAGAGCGCTATATTGATCCTATTGCTAAAGTCGTGAGGTGAAGCCAACCCTCCTAGTCGTGGGCTTTGGTCTTTGGCTTGGCATTCGGTTTTGGCGCAATCGCGCAGCTTTTTAGGTCTGGGGGCTAGGCCACCACGGAGACGCGCTCGCGGCTAAGGGCCTGCTCCACCAAATCACCGAGGGCGTGGATAAAAATGGGATGGCAGTCGAGGGCTGGCACCCGCTCAAAGTGAGTGATTCCGACTTGGTGGGCCACTTCCCGGTATTCCATATCTACTTCTTGGAGGGTCTCAATGTGCTCGGAAACAAAGCTGATCGGCACCACCAGCAGGTTGCGAATCCCCCGTGCCGCCAGATGGGCGATCGCCTCTTCGGTGTAGGGCTTGAGCCATTCCACCGGCCCGACCCGACTCTGATAGGCCAGGGTGTGGGCACAATACACGTGATGGTGTTGACGCAAATATTCCATGATCAGATCGACGCAATTTTCCATCTCGATTTGGTAGGGATCGCCGTATTGGGTGACGTACTTAACGGGCACCCCATGGGCACTAAAGAAAATATGGGCCGGGGATTCAAAAGCCGCTAACTTTGTCACAATCAGATCGGCCATCGCTTGGATGTAGCCCGGATGGTGATACCAAGAGGGGATCGTCAGCCGCTCAATTTGCTCTAACGCCCGATCCTTTTGCCAGAGTTGATCAAGGAGCTTCAAGCTGGAACCACTAGTACTGATGGAATACTGGGGATAGAGGGGCAAAACAACCAATTTGGTAATGCCATCCTTTTGGATCTGGGCGATCGCCTCGTTGGTGAAGGGGTGCCAGTAGCGCATAGCCACATAGACATTGGCCGCAATTCCCCGGCGCTGCAAGTCGTTTTCCACTGACTCCGCCTGTTCTTGGGTAATGCGTCGCAGGGGAGAACCGCCCCCAATCATACGATAATTTTCCTGAGTTACTGGGGCTCGACTAGCAGCAATCAGGGCCGCCAGGGGCTTCTGCAAAAAAGGAATGGGAATGCGAATGATCTCCGGATCGGAGAATAGGTTGTACAGAAAGAGGTAAACGTCCTCAAGCCGTTCTGGCCCCCCAAGGTTAAGAAACAAAACACCAATTTTATCTGCCATGATCTTAAAAGTTAATTAAAAATTATTGTCACAACTATTGTTAAACCTGTTGCAAAAACGATTGTTGCCTAACATCGAATCCCTTACTTAGCATGAGTTCGTGTAACTATTAGGAATAATTCGCAAACTAGCTTTACTATAGCCTAGTCCTCGGGGCAATGGGTTAGCCAAAAGCGAACCCGCTCCTCAAGTAGATCAATATCTAGAGGTTTGCTGAGGTAATCATTGCAGCCGGCGCTGAGGGCCGCCTCCCGATCGCCCTTCATGGCATGGGCAGTAACGGCCAAGATGGGAATGTGGGCCGTGCGCCCATCGGACTTTAGCCGTGTAGCCACCTCCCAACCATCAATTTCCGGCAAGGATAAATCCAGCAAAATCAGGTCGGGCTGGTGACCAGCAAGCCACAGTAGGGCTTCCGCGCCATTGGTAACACAGGTGAGGTTAAACTCTGGCGGGGCAAAGACCTGTTCAATGAGGGCGCGATTGTCAGGAGCATCTTCGACCACCAAAATCGAGGGACTAGCTGCGGGCATAGGCTGCCAGGGGCTCTTTGATGAACTTGATGTACAAGTGCTTGAAGGTCGATTTGACCACGCGGGGGAACCCAAAATCGATGGGAATCAGGTGATCGGGTAACTTCCAATCCGAAATTTGCAGATCGGCAAGGTCTGCTCCGGCGATCGCAATGTCCCCCAAGTCCGGCCCATAGCCCAATTCCATGCCTAGGGCCACCGTAGGAACTCGCTCCGGTGGCACACCCAAAAGTTCCACCAATACCCGATCTAGGGCAAATACATCGGCTGAAGCCGCGAGAACTCCCAAAAAGCGGGGCTCTCCGCCACTGGGGCCGTTGCCCTCATGCCCCACAATGCCATCGGCGATCGTCAGTTGGGGGTTAATGGCCTGGGCTGTCTCCAGCAACATCTGGGCAAATAACGGCGGATTTTTTCCCAGTTCCATATGCCACCACGCCTTCATTTTGCCCGGCACACAGCCAAAGAGATTTTTGACCCCCAGCGTTAGGGTGAGCTGCATATGGGACTTTACCTTGGGCAAGTTAATCACCACATCAGCGCCCATAGCCTCCTTACTCAGCCGCAAGTTGGCGATCGCCCCTCCATTGGCATAGCGATCGCCACTGAATTCCACCAGTGGTAGGTGCAACTCTTCTGCCACCGCCAAGAGACCATTGGCCTTGGCCACGCCCCGGGCCGAGCCAAAAGCTGGGCTATCTCCCAAAAATGGGTTTCCCCCCACAGCCAGAACCTGCTGTGCCACTGCACGCACCAATGCGGGACGGGTGGTGCATTCCTTGGTCGGTCGCGCCCCCGTCAGTAGATTGGGCTTCAAGAGCACCCGATCGCCCGGACGCACAAAGGTCGCCATGCCGCCCATTGGTGCCAAAAGCTGGGTGAGGGCATCATCAAGATAGGCTGGGTCATAATTAGTGCTGCGGTGCAGGCTAACAAGGGACATAGGCTTAAATGTTGCAAGAATCTTCAGCCACTATACTGTGATTTTTCGGCGACGAAGCTTGCCCGCTTCCCAGGAGGCAGTCGTGATCGCGAAGATTTGGCGTCTTCTGGGAATGCCGATGCTAGGGCGCGATGTGGTGGGGATGAAAAGAAAAAGTTGCATCGGCGTTGCCGATCGCCCTAGAAATCCCCCTCCCTACTAGGGCAGAGCTTGGAGATGGGGGTATTGACCGTGGCTTAATGGCGCGGCAGGAGCCGAGCCCCATTAAGGAGCTGTTATCCTTAGCAGTCAAATAGCAGTCAAATAGCAGTCAAATGTTTGTGGGGCGAGAGATCCAGCCCCTAGCCTAAAAAATTTGACAGGCGCAGCACCGCTTATCCCACAAGGCTTCTAGCTTGAATTGAGGATGCGCGCCCTAGGGATCCGGACTGCTGGAGAGGGTCAGGTGGTGTATTCAGCATTAATGCGCACGTA
Organism: Oscillatoriales cyanobacterium SM2_2_1; assembly: GCA_012031145.1. GTDB lineage: Bacteria > Cyanobacteriota > Cyanobacteriia > Pseudanabaenales > Pseudanabaenaceae > UBA999. The sequence goes on from JAAUUH010000004.1 coordinate 26,241, forward strand.
GTCGTAGCTGAGGTCGCAGCCCCAAGCAATGCCCTGCCCCATACCGGAGCCCACGCTGACGTGAATCTCTACCTCCGTTCCCCTAAGGTAGTCGCTGGCCGCCGTGCGGTCAAAGGTTAGGGGTGTACCCATCCGCATCAGTTCGAAGGGGCCCAGATGAATCCCCAGGGACTGCGGTTCAAAGGAAACTCCTGCGCGGCCGGCCGCCGCCGCAATGCGCCCCCAGTTGGGGTCACGCCCAAAAACAGCAGACTTCACCAACGCAGAACCAGCAATGGTGCGGGCAATTTGGCGAGCGTCAGTGGCATCTTCTGTTCCCGATACTTTAATGGTGACCAAGCAGGTGGCCCCCTCTCCATCCCGGGCGATCGCCTTGGCTAGCGCCACGCAGACTTCGGTGACCATAGCCTCGAGTTGGGCCGGGGGAACCATAACACCCGTAGCGCCATTGGCTAGGGCTAAAACCATATCGTTGGTGCTGGTATCGCCATCGACGGTGATCTGATTGAAACTGGCATCGGCGGCCCGTCGCAGAAGCGATCGCCAAGCTTCTAGCTCCACCGCGGCATCGGTAGTAATAAATGCCAGCATCGTGGCCATGTTGGGATGAATCATGCCTGAACCCTTAGCCATACCACCGACGGTGACAATCTGCCCCTGGATCTCAGCGGAGACAGTATGCACCTTAGGGATAAGGTCGGTGGTCATAATCGCCCGGGCAGCGGCTTCCCCCCCCTGTTCTGAAAGGGCAGCGATCGCCCCTTGAATGCCGATCTCCATTTTGGGCATATCCAGTTGCTTCCCAATGACGCCAGTGGAAGCCACCAGCACCCGGTCATCACTCCCGAGGGCGGCGGACACCCAATTGGCACAGGTGACAGCATTTTGCCAACCCTGGGCACCGGTACAGGCGTTGGCTTGACCGGCATTGCAGAGAATAGCCCCCACGGGTTGATGGGTCGATAGCACCTCTAGGTTGTAATCGACGCAGGCGGCGCGGGTTACGGAGGTGGTGAACACTCCAGCCGCGATCGCCGCTGGTTCCGACACAATCAAAGCCATATCAGGGGTTTGGGAGGGCTTTAGTCCGGCAGTAATCCCAGCAGCACGAAATCCCTGGGGAGCGGTCACACCTGTGGTCATGGATTCGACTCGAGCAACAGAATTAGGTCATTGTACCAAGTCCCATGGCCCCTACTGCCGCAGAACCAAGTAATACAATTCCCCGTCATGGTTCATTACTCCAGAACGCCGCTTGGCTTCATTACCCGTGCCCATAAACACATCCACCCGCCCAGCTCCGCGGATGGCACTTCCCGTATCTTGATCCAGCACAAATCGACTGATGCTGCGAAATTCCTGGCCCATGGGCAGTTGGGTGCGAATCAGAGCCAACCCTCCCGGAGGCATCAGGGATTTATCCGTGGCAATGGAGCGCTCGGCGGTTACTGGCACCCCAATGCTCCCCGTGGCGGGGCTACCGTTGGTTTCCCGAAAGAAGATAAAGCTTTCGTTCCGCATTAAATAGGTGCTTAGCTCTTGGGGACGGCGTTCAAAGTAGGCAATCAGGGCGGGCAGGGTCACCTCTTCTAGGCGCATCTTGCCATCTTTGACCAGTTCGCGACCAATGGAGGTATAGGTGCGATCGGTTTTGCCGCCAAAACCCACGGTCATCACCGTGCCATCGGTGAGTTGCAGGCGCGCCGAGCCTTGGATGTGGATTAAAAAGGCTTGGAGTTGATCGCGCAACCAGACTAGCTCTAGCCCAGACAGGAGGTTGGATTGCTCCAGCATGGCCCGAGGAGGGTGGGGCGATCGCCACTGGGCAAAATTTGGCGGCAAACGATACAGGGGAAACCGATATTCCGCGGTTCGCACCCGACTTCCTGGATATACGGCTTCGTAATAGCCCGTAAACTGCACCGTCCCCTTGCCATCTAACCCAATGGACTGGTAAGCCACAAACTCCCGCGCCACAGCCCGTTGCAGATCCGCTGCTGTGCGGGAAACTTCCACCAAGCGCCGAAACCGCACCAGCGATCGCTCCATCCGCTCCCGGGTGATCCCAGCCACGGGATAGCGCCGCGCCGCCGATGGGGTTCTGATAAACCTCAGACTGTGATCGACGGCCCCGAGCAATGCGGACCGATCACCCTCAAACCGATCATCAGTTAATCCAGCTAGAAATGCCGAAGAAGGCACGGGCATTAGGGCAGGCATGGTCTGCAGCGATACCCACTGGGGATGGGCGATCGCCACATCGGGAGGCAGCGACATGGGCACCGCTGCAATCAAAGACCACCACAAACCAATCAAGACTGAATCCGCCGCAACTCTTCCTGCAACTCCGCTACGCGCTGCCGCATGGCTTCTAGGTGATCCGAGTCATCGGATTTGGAGGTGGGGTGATCATCCTCAATGCTGATGGTTCTTGGGGCATTGGCGGTAGAGGCATTGGTCTGATCGGGCATCGGTTTTTGTTGCCGCATAAGGTCATCTACAAAGCGCCTTGCTTCCTCCGTGGTCATCTCCCCGCGTTCCACCAATTCTTCCGCTAGCTTGGTGGCTTGGGTACGGAGTTCGGCTAGGGTCTCCCCTGCCTTTTCCCCCGCCATGGAGGCTAACCCCATCCCCAAATAAAATGCCTTTTGCACGATGCCTTGGAACGGACTACTCATGGGTGGCCACCTAAATAACACAATCGGGAAAGGTGCGCTTAAACTCGGACAACAAATCGTCCATTTCTTCGATCGCCTGAATCACATCGACTGCCAAAGTTCCTAGGTTAGGCAACTTAGATAGCCGGATCAGGACTTCCCGCTGTTGGGCGATCGCCACTACCTGCTCTTTAATCCGTTCCGCTGCCATAGTGATCCTTACTCAGCTCCTCCACTCTACACCGAAATTTTAAGCCAACCACTGACAATGACGATAAGGTTGCATCATCCCTTGCTAGGAGCTACTGACCGGGGGCAGATAGGACCCCCTAGGTCTGGGCGGTCACAAATTTGGTTTGCTGTCGGAGTGGATATCCAAGTTGGCAGACCCCATCCCTGGGCAAGGGGTAAATGTTGACGATGGAGTTGCGACTTCGCAATAAAATGCTTTGAAAACTAAAGGATTCCGCAAAGTTCCCGCTGATCATGATTCCCAGACTTATGCTAAAACCTACCTAGTATGAGTGCATTTGTGTCGGCAGGAGATGTGTTTTGAGGATTAGGCCAATGGGTCAACGCATTTGGATGAATCTGGTCGTGATTCTGGCGGCATCAATGGTGCCCACATTGGCTCCCCAAGCGGTGTCTGCCCAGGCGGTGCTGCCCCGTACGGTGCGGATAAATTTTGGTAACACCAATGAGCAGGCCCTGATGTTGGCCCGGGAAGCGGCCCAACTGGCCCAGTTCCAGCAATTTGATTTGGCCCTGCCCCGGGCCCAACTGGCGGCCCAACTGGCACCTAAGGCCTTCCAAACCCAGGGGATTCTCGGCAGTATTTACCTCCAGCGAGAGCAATACAGTAAGGCGATCGATGCGTTGCTGATTGCCCATAACCTCAAAAAAGACGAGCCTTCAATTTTGTTCACCCTTGGCTCAGCCTACCTCCGAAATAAAGATTATCAAGCTTCGATTCAAACCCTCCAGAAGGGGCTGAGCCTCTCACCGCGATCGCCCTCGGCAGTCTTTGACCTCGGCAATGCCTTCTTTTTGACCAAAAAATACGACCAAGCCGTGGTTGAGTACGAGCGGGTTTTGAGTCTTGATCAGCGCTTTTGGGCGGCCACCAATAATATTGGACTGGTCGAGTACGAGCGGGGTAATGTCCTCCAGTCCATCGCCCGTTGGCAGGAGTCCCTCAAACAGGCCCAGGAAATTGAATTCCGTGCCGCCGAGCCAACCCTAGCCTTGGCGACAGCCTTCTATCGTCAGGGGCAGCGAGAAAAAGCCATTGATTTGGCGGTTGAGGCTATGAAAATCGATCCCGAGTATGGCAAAGCGAGCCACTTGGTGGAAAACCTCTGGGGAGAGCGCCTCATGGCTGATGTGCAGCCGTTGCTCTCCCATCCCCGCGTCAGAAAGATCATTGAAGAGAGTGAGGCGGCGTTCCGTAACCAAAACCGACGCCCCTAGGTGCCATGCAGGTCTATCTGGATCACAGTGCCACCACCCCTCTGCATCGGGAAGTCAGAGCCGCGATGGAGGAGGTTGCCTCCCGATGGGGCAATTCCTCTAGTCTCCATATTTGGGGAGAGCGCTCCTTAAATGTGATCGAGCGATCGCGCCAGATGGTGATGAACCTCTTGGGGGCTGTGGGTGGTCGGGTTGTTTTTACCTCCGGGGGCACTGAGTCCAATAATTTGGCGATTTTTGGGATTACCCGCCAATATTTAACCCCCCAGCACCTGATTACCTCCACCGTTGAACACGCTGCCGTTGCTGAACCAATCTGCTGGCTGGAACAGCATGGCTGGGCGGTGACGCGACTGCCGGTTGATGCCCGGGGGCAGATCGCACCCCAGGATTTGCAGTTGTCCCTGCGTCCCAATACCGTTTTGGTATCCCTGATCTATGCCCACAATGAGGTGGGAACGGTGCAGAATCTCACCAAGCTGGGGCAGATTTGTCGGGCGGCGGGGGTATGCTTCCACACGGATGCTGTGCAGGCGGTGGGGCGAATGCCGGTGGATGTCTCCCGATGTCCGGTAGATTTGCTGTCCTTTTCGGCCCATAAGTTCTATGGCCCCCAGGGCATTGGCGGACTTTATGTGGCGGAGGGGGTGTCCCTGGTGCCCCTGCACTTTGGTGGTGGGCAGGAGGATGGATTGCGGTCGGGAACGCCGGCAGTGCCTTTGATTGCTGGGCTGGGGCAGGCGGCTAGTCTCGCCAAGGATATGATGCTTCAGGAGGGCGATCGCCTGCGGGCGTTACGGGATCATTTGCGGCAGCAGTTGGCTGACCTGCCCGAATTGCAACCGACCGGCGATTGGCAGGATCGGCTTCCCCATCACCTCAGTTTTTGCCATCGCACCTTGGCAGGGCGACGCCTGGTTTGGGCTATGAACCTAGCCGGGATCGCCATTAGTTCTGGCTCCGCCTGTAGCAGCGGACGAACCAAACCCAGTCCCACCCTCCTGGCTATGGGATATCCTCCAGAGATTGCTTCTGGGGGTATTCGGTTGAGCTTGGGCTATGACACGACTGCTGCCGATGTCGATTGGGCGGCCCTGGCCCTAAAACAGGCGATCGCCCGCTTGCAGTTGGGGGATTAGGGGATGAACTATGACCTGCGCACCGCAACCGACATCTACGCCATGGCTAAGGTGCAGCAGTGGTTTGCCGCCATCCCCAACATCCCCCCCAAGGTTCGCATGCAGTGCAATCTGGTCTTGGTTGAGATTTTTACCAATGTGGTGTGCTACGCCCATGCCGACCTGCCGGAAGACACCCCTATCGACCTGCTGGTGATAACCGATAACCAGGGGTTAGAACTGCACATCTGGGACTTCGGGGCCCCTTTCGACCTGCGGCGGGAGGTGGAGCACCAGCGCGATCGCCACGAAAAAGCCCTCGAAAACCTTGATGACTTGCCCACGGGAGGGCGGGGACTCATGATCACCGATTCTATTGCCGATCAGTTGGAATACATGCGCTTACCCGACGGCCGGAATCACTTTCGGATGCGTAAAAACTTTTCCCCTAGCTTAGATGCCGATGCTGCACAGCCAACTGAGCATACTTAAGGGCGTGCTGCCGTAGGTATAACTGCTCGGCGTTGGTGGTTAGTCGTCGCACTTGGGCCGGAATTCCAGCCGCGATCGCCCCATCGGGTACATCCTTAGTTACAACGGCCCCGGCTCCGATCATGCAGCCCGAACCCACGGTGACCCCCTCCATGAGCACGGATCCCATGCCGATGAGGCTGCCTTCCCCAATGGCGCGGTTGTGAATCACAGCCCGGTGCCCAATGGTAACGTAGTCGGCGATCGCCAAATCCTGCTCCGGATCGCCATGGAGGATCGCCCCATCCTGAACATTCACCCAGCGTCCAATCACAATTCGATGGAGGTCGGCACGCACCACTGCCTGATACCAGATGCTCGAACCCTCACCCAAGATCACCTGACCAATGACTGTGGCATTGCCTGCTACAAATGCCGCCGCTGTCAATTCGGGCAGCATTGGCCCAACAAACTCTGGCCAAGCTCTATCATCCATAGTTACTGTTAACTGTCGTTACTTTGACACCAACGGAACTTCCGGGAGGGGCGATCGGCGGCAGAGATATATAAGACCTCCCACTAAGGGCAGCAATCCGGTCACGGCAACCCAATAATCCCCATCCATGGTTCGCCGCGATAAGTCATCACCAACTAACCAGGGCAGTAACAAGGTTAGTAAACCAAAATCTAGGGACATCACATGGACAAACCGATTGGTCTGCCACAGGGCAATGAAGGTCTGCAGGTCACCGTTGCTGATTCCATAGGCACCAAAAAACAGGGCGATCGCCAGTAAAACCACTCCCGTTGCCGGATGTTCCCAAACTCCTATCCAGCGCGATCGCACGCCAGAAAAAGTTGGTTGCGGGTCGCGCAACACCATGTAGGGCAAAATTGCAAACGCCCCCACCAAAAAAGACGCCGTCACAAACGGCCAGGCGGGCACCCGTTGACGCTCGCCATCGGTTGCTAGCACCGCCGCAAACACCGCCGGATAGACCCCCATCCAGTTAAACAGCGCCACCACCCAGCCATCCACCGCCTGCCAGTTCCCAGAAATCAGCTTTTGCAGCAATTCCCCAGTCTGCGGCGAATCGGGCGGCGCAAAACCAAACGTATAAACCACAAACGCTAGCCAAACCGCACCCAAACCAATACGAGCAGCCACAAGCCTATTCCCAATTCCTAAGCTAGAGTTTTCTTGCAAATACTAGCATTTGTAACCAGGCTAGTTATTAATACAACCTTGTTCCCCCTGAGACCTCACGCGCAGAGCACCCAAGATAGTTTGTCTTGCGATGCAGCGCCTCCGCCCGCTTTCAGGTTGATGCCTTAAAACAAGTCGTTCTCCATCCCCATCTCCATCTGCGGTAGTTCCAACATCTACTCCGCCATTGTTAAATTCCGCCTCTCTGACTCCTCGGCTATCATATTTTGATACAAAAACACCGCCACCACCATCTATCAAGTTCTTAGTAGAGGGAACTCCCGTATCTGCAATTAGCACGTTGGCAGGTAAATCTTGCCAAGGCACATTGGCATAGCGCGCATCGTCATCGGGCACCCCAGGTAGAGTACTAACAACTGCAAACTGAGCATTGCGCCCATCGGGACGATTACGAAACCGCACCTGCCAACTGCGTTTCTCTTTTTTGGCATTGCTCTGGGCAGTGCTTAGACTCCGTACAACCGTGATTTGGGCATCGCTCAATCTTTGATTGATCTGAAAACCAATAAAGTTGGGAGCCACGATCGCCGTTAGCACCCCCACAATGATCAACACCACCAAAGCTTCTAGCAGCGTAAAGCCAGAGTTACGCCGCCGGTTTCGACTAAACAACCTAAAATTCATCCGCATAATTTCAGCTCCGGTGCTTCCTAGCTATCAATGTTAAACAATCCCCGCCCAAGAACCGTCGTGCTGCCCGTCACCAACTCCGCCGAATTTTGTCCGCTTTGCCTAAAGTTAATGTTTGGCTGCAACCGCACCCGATAATTAGCACGAATCCAAATCCGCGCCGAGGTTTGGTTGGGCCTCCCGGCATTTGCTATACAGACATAGAAACTTGTATAGGTGCCTCGGGCAGCGCCGCCACTGATGACCCTTGCAAACCTTGGGTCAGCGTTTTGCTCAAACTGCCCCGGAATCCTTTGAGCGATGTGAGTTGAAGGATCGGCAGGGTTGTAGTCTTCCACCCCAACCCCTCGGTTGGGATCGGAGCAATCTTGATTAACAGTAATAATGTTGGGAGCACTGCCAGTCGTCGTGTTTGGCCCCACATCAACGCGCACAGCATTGTTGGTTGCACCCCCAGTATCCTGACCATTGACGTAGGGTGAGTCGTCAACGAAGTCGAGGAGAACCTCAGCTGGATTGCCAGTGCCATAGCTCCCAGAGGGTCGCCATCTGTTGAATTTTTCCTTGAGGGTTCCGGCAGAAGCGAGATCGAAAGGGGCAAATCCGTCATCAGAATTCACGATAAACCCACTCCTGCGAAAAATCTCATTCTGCAGGAGGGTTGCCCCAGAACCAGGTGGAAGGACAGCACTAGGTGGGGTGGGACAGCCTGGCGCTGCTCCACTCCGCGCAGCGTCGATGGATGAACCGTTAAAGCAAGACCATGGAACTCCATCCCTGAGTTCAAAACGAATGATGCGTGCAGCGTTGGACCATACGCCAGGTGTATCAAAATCTGCGGGGTTATCGCTATCCTTTTGCAAATAATAGGACACTAATGAATACCTGAACTTTCCTCTCCCCTTAGGAACCCCATCTGGGGTGCGGCAATCCGAGTCATTGGCACCAGCGTTTTGGTTGTTGTACTCCAAGCAGCCAGCCAGCCATGAGGTTCCGTCAATACGTCTTACCCGAGTCGTAGGCGACAAAAAAGATCGCTTCCAGAACACCAATATGGGGATGCGATTTACTCTGTCAAAGAACCGCAACTCGTCAAGAATTCCGCCATTCGCAGCATTTCTCGATACAGCATCTGCATCGTAGATGTAAACTGCTTCCTGAAGATCATCGGCAATGAATCGCAGAGCCGACTGCACTTCATCCTGAGTGGCAGCTTTGGCTTCCTCTATTCGGTTTGACTCCAAAATACTGGTTAAAAAAGTCAGGAGCACTGCCACCAGCAAAGATGCAATTAATGCCGAGACCAGTAGTTCCAACAGAGTGAACCCTCGGCTTCCGCGTCTGCCAAACCATACCCTCCGGCGACCGAGCCATCCCGCAAATTGCCTTACCGATGACATCATACTTTTTCCTCCCTATTACCTGAGAACCACATCACGGGACACTTCACCACGGATAATTACCAACGGGCAATTGCGATTGCCGAGTCTAGCGCCAAAGGTGGTGCCACTTTGTCCGCAAGCGCCACCAGATTCACCGCGTTGCAATGGCACAACCGTGCCCGTAATGTTTGCGCCACCTGTAAAAGCATCGGCTCGATAGACCCGTGCCGCGACCTCAAAGGGATCACTATCAGTTCCGGTCGGACGAAAGCTGGGATCGGGAAACACAGAATCGTTATACATGGGTTGAATCACAAGATCCTGCGGATCGTCGGTGCTGAACCCATTGCCATTGGTGTCAACACGAACGCCGGGCAAATTATTGAGTGCCGCAGGGGCAATGCCACCACCTCCCCCCGGTGCTGGCACTTGATCAAAAAAGTAGGAGTTCGTTGCTGAAGTCACACGAATTGTTGGTTGGGTACGCAACTGTGACAGGGTAATCGCGCGGCTGGTCACCCGGTCAATAAAGCCACGCCCGGCACTGGTAGCCAAATCTACCCGTCGTGCTTGCACTCGAGCGCTGACAGAAATCGCCACTAGGGGCGTAATTGCCACCAAGAGCACACTAACCACTACCGAGGCCACCAACGATTCAAGAATTGTAAAACCGTCAGTCGGTCTACAGCACTTCAACATCAGCAACAGGAATTTTTTTCGATCCATAGAACAACACCGTACTCAGGTTATGCGTTATTAAACCACTGGGATTTCCCTAGGCAAAGGGAAGAGTCGTAAACAACTCCTTCCCTCGCCGCCAGCTAGTTGACGTAAGTGGTTGGGAAACAATTATTAGGTAGATCCCGCTGACCTGCGAGCGCCCGCCTTGTGTAGTTGGTGAACTTGGTTAGGGTGCGCTGGGGTCGGGTAAGGTTGACTTCGGCATTGACGCCCGTTCCTGAGGCTGTCCCGGGGTTGGCAGCGTTGGGATTGACCGGCTCTGCCGCACAGAGCAAGGTGGCTATGTAGGGGTCGTTGCGGTCAGTTTCCCTAAAGAAATCACTGAAGTTAGGCAAGTCCCTAGAGAACCGTTCTGCAAAGCGATCTGGTGCCTGGGTCAGCAAGCCGACATCGAAGCCCCAGTTCCGTTGTGGCGGGTTGTAATACGGCAACCGCAATAGGGCGAAGGATCGATAAATGGCATCGGGAGTTGCATCATCGTTATCAAAGTCGCCGAGACGGTCGTTAAACGTGTTGTTGTCAAGGGCATTGACGAATAATGACTCTGGCACGACGGTGTTTTCTGGTGCATTGGGATCGCGATAGGGACCAGTTTGGGCAAAGGGAGCTGTGTCGAATTGGCTACGGGTGTTCTGCAGGAAGCCCCCCGCAATGTTCAGCGGTACCTCTGTCCAGTTTTCCATGAGACGAACAAAGTTCGGTAAGCCACCTCCAGTTTCACCGGTGATATTCCCTGTGGCACCAATACCCGTAACCGTAGCGAACGATCTGGAGGGCGTTGTACCAGCCACAGTATAGATATTGATCTCACTGGCAACAGCTCGCTGGTTCCACAGACCATTAGTTGCCGAGGGCAATCCACTAATTGTCCGGGCATCATTATTAATAATTGGAGCAAGGTTCTGAGTGCCGGTATTGGTAGTGTCACCTGGACTAGACGGCACATGGAAATGAACCACTGGCACAGTGAGCGGCTCGTTGGTCGTGGTCATAGCCACAGCCACCGTATTTTCGTTCACATCGCTAGAACGGTAGCCTAGGAATCGCACACCGCGCAGAGCAACTCTGTCCGTAATGGTGAGGGTTGTGGTTTCTGCAATTGTGTTGCCACCGGCGAGTGTGGTGCGACCAATGAAGTTGCCAGCCAAGATGGATGGCGTTGCAGGAACTGAGTTGAACTCCTCGTAGGTAAGCTCGGTGGTTCCGAGGGTCACGGTTGGGTTAGTGAGCTTGTAGAGGTTAATACTTCCCGGAGACAGGACAGGGATGACTCTATTGGCAGTGAGTTCTGCAGCGTCATCGAAGTCTGTAACCCGTGTTAACGGACTACCAGGGCCAGGGTAAGTATAAACCCCGTTTTGTGTGCGGTTATTCTGTCCCGTCAGCAGAATGCGGATACCGCCACTAGGAGCAGTTGCTCCTGTACCATCGGCAAGGTTGACGTCTGCAGTCTCTACTGCTGCCACAGGCTCAGGCAGAAGGGTGAAGTTTTTAGGCGCGCCGGGAACGGCGGGAGAGCCGAAGGGGAAGGGGTCGTTACTGAGCTTAAAGAAGCGGTTGGCACTGCTCCCCTCGAAGACACGCACAGTCACACCCTGAACCGCATTGGTGGCACTCTCATCGAAGTCAGCAGCAGGAACTGCGGCAGACCCAGCACTTTCGAAAATGTAGATGCCGTTTTCAGCCGGAGCGGACTGGTCTTTCACCAAAAAGCGATCGCCCGAAGTCAGTGGTACGCCATCGACCGTTGCTGGCATTAGGGCCAAGTTGACATTGACCGTTGTCGCCACACGAACATCCCGCAGGGTTGGCTGGGCAGGAATGCTTTCTAAAGCAACGGCATCGGTACTATTCAGGCGCGGAGTAAACCAAAATACATTGTTGGGTTCTACTCCCTCTAACTTCAGGCGCACCCCCGAAAGCTCGAGGTCTTCTGTGGGACTGCCTTGGAGGATAAATACCGGACTTGGGCCACCATTGGGATTTGCCCGCAGAATGATGGTAACTCCACGGAACTGGTCATTGGAGCCGCCCGTATCTGGGTCGCCGGAGTTGTAACGGGTAGGAACCGTCGTATTGGCATCAATTGTCGTGTTGTTGAGCACGCCGCCAATAGTGCGAGTACCAGTGGAAACAACACCTAACCCGTCACGGCTGAAATTATAGACATTGACGCGATTATTGCTGAAGGTATTGGCAGCGGTGAGGATAATCTCCCTTGGTTGGGCAGAATCGCCTTCAATTTGCACGTTCGCCGCGCGGTTCAGGGGCTCGGTGATAGGTACCGTTGGGCGAACGAGTTCAATACCTTGGAACGTGCCAGCGGGTTGGGCTGGGTCAAACGCTGGGGTGCTTAGGGTGCTAAAGAACTGAACAATCGCCGCCCGGGGATTACCCACATTAGTCGGGCACGAGTTAGTAGTAAAGTCTTGCCGCGCGACATTACCACCCAAGGTTGTCTGGCGAGATTGATACTTCTGGGATCTGCCCGTTGCACCGCAGATGGCAAAGGCCGAAGCAGGACGAATGCTGACATCAGCAGGATATAGGGGGTTGGCAGGTAAGTTGAGGTTGGCGATTACCGCGCCGGGCGTCGAACCCACAGGTTCGGGACGCTCACAGGTGGCATCCACAAATCCATCCCGGCTGTCGATACACACCGTGTCGGGCAGCACAAGGCGATCGGGGTGCAAGGGGTTGTTGGAATTATTGCTACCCGTTTGGGGCCAGGCACTCTGGAACAGATACAGAGCACGGCCGCCATCCCAATTGAATCCCGCGGTGTCGCTTTCTCCGGGGTAGTTGCTTCGACTAGTGGTGCGGAACCAGAGGGCGCGATCGCTGAATTCAGGATAGGTATTCGTCATCCCCGGCAGCATGGGCAAGCGACCTGAATCATTGTTAGAGACAATCACCGGCGAGTTGGGCGGTGGCAGTTGGGAGTTATAAACCGCTTGGCTAGTGGTATCGAAGTCGTTGAATGATCGACCAAAGAGCGATCGAATGGGGAACAGAGGTGTGGTGCCGTCCGCAGGAACCGGGCTGGTACTGCCCACCGCGCATCGTGTGGTGCCGCTGTTGGGCGCACCTTGGTAATTGATCTGCGTTTCTGCCGCCCCATCACAGTTGGGGTAGCGGCTGGGCACCGCTGAACGCTCAGCAAAGGGATAGGCCGCTGCGGGCTGGGGCAACAGGGTGCCAAAGGGCAGCCCAAGCACACCAATCCGGGGTGGTGCAGTCATCCCAAACACCGGCGGTGTAATGGAACCAGTAAAAATGGGCCCAGGCGTCGGCGAGGGCGACGGGGAGGGCGACGGGCTGGGGCTAGGGCTGGGTGACGGGCCAGGGGGGCAGGGCGGATAGGTCGCCGTAATCGTCTGAACGGTGTTGAAGTTTGCCACTGGTGCCGCTGGAGGTGGCTGCAACCCGTCATCGCTGTTTGAACCAGGATTGCTGAACGGAACGGCTGACCCAACTGGCGTGAAAATATCTGGGGCACCAGGAATATCATTGACCGTGCCTGGGCAATTTCTACCTGGGAAGCGATTACGTCTCCGGGGTGTGTTCGTTCCTGACTGGGCGGCCGTGCCGTTTGCCTGGGTGATTCGCGCATCCCGGCGGGTTTCCGCTTCCACTGGAGTAATTTCGGCATCGGCGTTGGGCACAACCCCCACTAGGCGCAGCCGGAAGTCTTCGTTGTTTTCCTGGAAGCTATCCCGCACCACCAGCACATCCACCTCGGCAGAGGTGGCTCCAACGGGAATTTCTAGGAGTTGACAGCCATTCGCGGGCGTCAGAGTCGGGCAAATCCTCGTGCCGGGGGTGCCCGTACTATTGGTGGCATAGACCGCTGGCAGGTAGTCTACGCCCACACCGCCGGGCGTGGTGTCATTGGAGGGGGTACCGTCGGCATTGACCGGTTGATTGGTGCCTGTGAGTGCTCCAGATTCGAGATTTTGGTTTGCTGGCTTAGCGCGGTTACCCGTGGTTAAAGACTCTGTCCGCACGGCAACGGGAATGGGCACGGTGCGGGTCACAGGGGGAGCGCCCGCAGGGAGGAAGGTCTCAATCCTGAACCGGAACCGGCGATAGGTAGCAGTGTTGTCTTGTCCGGGAGCATTATTGGTGCCATCCCCAGTCCCAGTCCCACCGACGACATTACGTGCGCCTCCGGTGAAATTCGGAGCGGGCAGGGCACCACTCAGCAGCGAAGGTACATTGCGCACGCGACCCTCTCTTTCCTCGAGACGGCTGCCAAAGTTATTTACCCTCACCTGTAACTTCACTGGCTCCACATCCTTGGCGCAGGGAACATCGCCATAGGCGCTGAAATTGTCGGTGGCACTGACGGCGCGTCCCCTAAAGGGAGTTACTTGGCCGGCCCCAAAAATGTGGGGGTAGGTGTAGGCATTGGTTTGGTTGCCAGCATTGCCGTTATTCGCTTGGTTTCGTATGCCAATGGGAATAGGCCAGGCTCCTGGAAGGGCAGTACCTTCATCTTCCATGGGGCAACGGGCCGACATCACCAGGGCCTTGTTGCCATCCCCATAGATGTCATCAAAGCGCAGGAAGGCCAACCGCCGGGCATAGCGGTAGTCCGCTGGGGCAATGTAGCGGGGGCGGCTTCTCTGATCGGCTAAGGTTCCCCCATAGGTGACCGCATCGGGCAGGGCCGTGGTGCCCGCGCCTTCGGCTTTCCAATCATCAATTCGGCATTCGGAAACCGGGAGCTTGCTGCAAATTTCCATGCTGTACTCCCGGGTGAGAATGCGCCGCTGAATCGGCGTCACACCATTAGACAGGAAGGAAGACCGATTGCCTTGGGGGTAAAGGGTGCTTGTGCTGCCCGCGCCGCCATCGGAGTTGATGGTGGTGAGGAAGTTGGCGCTAGTGACAAAGCTATTGTCATAGAATCCTTTCCTGCGACGCTCAATCACATAGCTGCTGTCTTTGATTTTTTGAACTTGGTCATTGCGGCGATCATTCCATTGCAGGCTCGTGGAAGTGTCGGCATTGTTCCTGAGGTCATAATCCCCATCGCTGCGGTAACCTTCGCGATATTCGGCGGATTGGATGGAGAAGGCATCGGCTAAAACCGTTGCCGCCCGCCAGTTGTCTCCCTCAGTACATCCAGCAAACTGTCCAGGACGGCAGGCAAAGTTGGTATCGCGCGCCGCACGGCTATAGAAGTTTGACCAGTTGGCAGCCAAAACTTCGGTGAACTCTTCGTGGGTGTGGACGTTAAAGCCGGAGGCAGGCAAGACTGCTGCCTTACCGGTGTTGGTGGGGTTGGGCAAACCAACCGGACGGCGTTGGGCTTTGAGGTAGGTGGGAATGTTGCTGACCAGAATCAGTCCCTTCTCCCCACGGGTGGTTTGGGTAAAAGCAGGCTGGGCATTGACACCGGTGCCATTGCGCCGCCAGAGGCTATAGCCATTGATCATCCGAACGGCGCTGGGGCGACGGGTAGGGTCAAGCACAAAATCCGTGGCGCTCAACTCGGCGGTGCTGCTGGTGGTATCGGCTAGGGCATCTTCGCGGGTGGCATAGACAACGCCGCTGTAGGGCAGCATGTATTCAGTGGCAACACCATTACCACCGACAACAGCGTTGTTGGCCCCGGTGATAGTGGAGCTGCGTAATTTGTCGAGGTCGAGGTCGGTAGCCCGAATTTCCAGGGGTTCCCGTTGCTCGATCTGTAAATCATAAACATCTGCTCCATTGCTGGCTAGTCCTGAGCCAGTGCGAATCAAGGAGTTGCGATTGTCGCTGACGGTTCGGAGTTCCGGCCCATCCTGCACTGAGTAAGGGTACATATACTCATTGCGATTCAAGGCTTTTACCTCCCGTCCATCGAGAAAAGCAGACTCTTTAACTAGTCCATGGGGGAGCTCAGCGCTGTTGAGCACCGGCACAGCACCGGACTGGGGAGCAATGGTGCCGTCGGCGATTTGCAGGGCGCACAGGTTGGCATCAATGGTGGCTTGCTCGACGATGGTAAGGTTGGCATTGGCGAAGTTGCCGCCGTCGTCAAAAACTTTACGCAGAACCGCACGAAGGGGCTCGTTGGCAAAGCGACCATTGGGGAAGATGAGGTTGGCTTGATAGGCCAGGCGATCGGCGACACTTACGCCAGCGTTGGCGGGGTTTTCAGCGCCCGCAACGACACTGAATTGCCCCGTAGTTGCATTGAAAGTAGATGTAAGCGGGGGAAGGGCACCAGCAGTTAGTCCGACGTTGTAAACAATGCCATTGTTGGATCGTCCGGTGGTGCGATCGACAATAGTTTCATCGTTATTGAGCACATCAGGTAAGTTGGGCCAGGGCAAACCCTGGCGGTTGAGTGCGGATGCTCTCAGTTGATTGGTGGCACTAATTGGCGTGAAGGGATTAGCAACATAGGAGTAGGAGGGATCGTAATAACTGCTGACACAAGCCAAAGGACGTTGGTAGTCCGTGGGATTGGTGGGGTCAAAGGCATCAAACTTGTAGTGATAGATAGCCGATGCGCGCATTTGGAGGTCACCCTTGAGGGGTTCAGTTTCCGATGCTGTCATGGGCATATTATCGGGCCAAACGACAAAGTTGACCCGTGCCCGCTCGGCTTCAGTGGCGGTGACAGGAGCAATACCGGCAAATCGCGCCTCATTAAAGGGAGTATTGGGGTTGTCCTTAGGTGCGGCTGATTCGTCAATGTCGTTTGTTGCGGGGCTGTCAAGCAGATTGGTGTGATAGCGCGGCAGAAAGGTGCCCGGAGCATCTACAGTGGTAACGCCGGGTGCACGCAAGCGGGTATAGATCCCAGCGTTGGTGATGACCCTCAAGCCGCCAAAGGTGGGGGTGGTGTTAGGGGCAGAGTTGCGGGGTTCAGCAGGATCAAGGGGATCCGCAGGGTTAGAGGCTGCCGAAATTTCCCAGAAGCCGCCGCGAGAGACTTCCCCAAGAACGTTACCCGGCTCAGCTTGGGTGACACGGTACCGGGGGACAGGCAAAGGATTGGCGGGGTTGGTGGGATCATTCCAGAAAACGTTGTTGGCCGTGGAGACGGGGGCGCGGTTGTCTTCAATTTCGGAGCGGTTGGTGGCGAAGAAGATGCGTCCGCCATTGTTGCGGAGCCATCGGGCAGGAAGATTGTTGCCCACATTAACGCGA
Organism: Oscillatoriales cyanobacterium SM2_2_1; assembly: GCA_012031145.1. GTDB lineage: Bacteria > Cyanobacteriota > Cyanobacteriia > Pseudanabaenales > Pseudanabaenaceae > UBA999. Next base: position 43,090 of record JAAUUH010000004.1, read on the forward strand.
TCGCCCAAAAGACGCTCTTGATCGGTGCGCAGACGGGTGGGATCGTTGGCCGGCAAATCGAGCAAAGCTCCGGAAACATTAACTTGCAGCGCCGGGTTGCCAGCGACCAAGCCAGCCCCATCAAGGGCTGCCCCAAAGGCTGCGGCAGCGCGGGTAAGGGAGCCGCCATTTTCATCGAAAGGAAAGGCCCACTGAATCGGGGGACGCAGTTCAGTGCCCCCATCAATAGTGAGCACCGTCAGAAGGGGGGCGGGGTCGGTGGGGCAGATCAAATCTAGACCGGTGGCGGCATTCCCATCCGCATCGCAGGTGCTTAGGTTGGTTTGGGCTTGGGTAAAGGAAACCTCACGACTAGGAACTTTGCGGGTGCGCTCTCGGAAGTAGGCTTGGAGGGCACGCCTACGGGCTTGATCAAAGCCCGATTGGGTGGTTAAACCTTCATCGAAGACGGCATCGGCGATAAATTTGCGAACGGATTCTGGGTCGGGATAAGTAACATCGGTGGTTCGTGGGCGGGCTCCTCCACCAGGAAGGTTCACGGTTCCACCCCCCCGGGCGATCGCCGCTCGCACAAGCACTTCAATCCGCCGACTAAATTCAGCATCGTTGCTCAGTACATCCCGACCGCGGTTGGTGTTATTGTCAACAACACTCTGTCTGGCAGCGGTAAAGGGTTGACGTCCACCGCCTGTGGTCTCAGGATTGGCGTTATCTCTCAAAAACAGGTCAAATCGAATCGCGCCCGTGTCACCGGTTGCCGATGTCGCATCCCCAATAACCGCATTGCCAGCTACTAGCACCTTGGCATTTTCAGGACGGTAATAACAGGAGCCTGCTGCGGTACCTGTGGTGGTGGGGTTATCGCTAGCGCTAACTTGGTAGAATGTGACTTCGTTGCCAGCGCCTGTATTGGCGCGAACCAGCAAGTTACCTGAAGTGTACACCCGACCATTGAGGCGGAAGGCAGGAGTACGAGTGATTTCAAGGTCGCTTTCAAAGAATACGGCGTTGTTGTTAAGGGGGAACCGTTCCCGGTCTTGCTGCAATTCAAGGGCGCTGATGGAAGAAATGCCCCGGTACTGCTCGTAGTTGTTGGCATCAGCGGCGCGGCGTCCAGCAATAGAAGTGGGATCGTTGTTGCCCGAGGGGATGATGGATCCGGGGTCAGTAATGGGTACAGTGACCGCATAGGCAAAAAATGCTTTTTTCAGCCGGCCGTTGGAGTCGATCCAGCCCTCGGTGGTAGCAACGTTGGCGCTAGCGCCAACACAACCGTCCGTAAGCGCCCCCTGATCCTGGGGCAGCCCCCGGGCTTCCATGATCGATGTGGCGCGGGAGGAAGCTGTGGCAATGGGTCGGGCACGGTAGATGATGCTGTACAGACCGAAGGAGTCGAAGCGGCCGTTACCATCGGTGTCGATGGGGAACTTCCAAGCGGTGGTTAGGGCTTCGGTGTTGGCGACATTATTGGGGTCAACACGGACACTTGCAGCGTTGCCATCAACATTAGGATCGGCAATGACGAGGCGAATCTCATCATCGTAGGTATAGCGGGCATCTTGAAGGACATCATTAAGGACGAGGTCGCTGGGGGTAGTCCGAGGGAGCCGGTCATCGGCTAGCAGTTGGGCAATCTTGGCCCGGGCCCGGTCAATCAGGGGTGTATTGGTGGAGCGGAGCACCTGCTCAATTCGGGAATTGGCAGCGGTCTCGGCGCGTTGGGCGGAGTTGGAAACAACGGTGACCACGGCCAGGGTTGTGACGGCAGTTACCAAAACCACGACGGGCAACACAAACCCAGCTTGATTGGCATTCTTACGGCGGGAGGAACTCTGGAGGTCGCGGACAAGGCGGCGGCTAATCCGGAAGGGGCTGCCCGTCCTAATTAACCATTTGCGCAACTTAGCGACAAAGTCAGCTAAAAATTGGAGGAGATTGCGATTTTGACGAGATGACATAGAGTTCCCCTAGTTCCTACCTGAGATCTGGTTTGATACTACCCACGACTGACAAGAAATTATCACGAATTAAAATTTTGACTCGGTGCTGGCGATAACTTTGGTTGGGCTAGGCAAAAAAGCGGGGTTGGAAGGATTGGGCGATCGCCCCGCAGAGCAGACCAATCACCATACTGAGGGCAAGGGAGCCGTAGGCGAGTTTGGGTGGCAGCTCATGGGACTGGGTTTGGGGGCCAAGGATGGCGATCGCCCCTAGCACCAGACCGAGGATCATTCCCGAACCCCAGTCGGAAAGGCGCTGAAACAGGGCAATGGTCATCACCATGGATAGGGATATCGTGCCGGCCAACCCCAGCCATTCCCACCAGCGTAGGGACGGTTCTGCATTGACCTTGTAGTCGGCCTGCCGCACGCCAAACCAGGTAATGGCAACACCAACGCCTAGGGTGATCAACGCACCGAGCCACCCCAGCACAAACCCGGCGGCGATCGCCCCCAAAATAACGGCAAACAGCCCGCCGATGCTGGCGGGAATAGCCCACACATTCAGCAGACTCACTCCGGCAATTAGCCATAGCCATGGGGACTGACCCCGCAGATGCAGTTCATAGATCATCTGCCCGATGAAGTAATGGCCAACACCTAGCCCCAGGAGGGGAAGGCAAAAACCAAGACCTAATGTGTAGGTTCCGATACGCACCATAAAGTTCTGTCGCCGTGATGAGAATCTGGAGGATTAGGGGGAATACTAAAAGAAATTACCGAAGGTCGCAATCGTGGGGGCTATGTATTTGTCGGTGGTCATCCCGGCCTATAACGAAGAAAAAAGGATAGCCGCCACTCTGGAGGCTTTGGCGGTGGGGATTCCCAGCCAGTTTTATCCCTACGAGGTGATCGTGGTTAACGATGGCAGTGGCGATCGCACGGCGGCGGAAGTGACCCGGTTGCAGCGGGATATGCCCAACTTGTCGCTGATCAACTTAGAGCAGAACTGCGGCAAGGGACGGGCGGTGGCGGTGGGGATGCTGGCGGCCCAGGGTGCCTATCTTTTATTTATGGATGCCGATCTGTCTACCCCGCTAACGGAGGTGCCTCGGATCATGCACTGGCTAGAGTCGGGTTGGGATCTGGCGATCGGCTCTCGGGCCCTGCCCCAGTCGGTGATTGAGATACACCAACCCCTATTTCGGGAATGGATGGGCAAAATCTTTAACCGGCTGGTGCGATGGTTAGTTATTCCCGGCATTCTGGATACCCAGTGCGGCTTTAAAGGGTTTCGACGCGAGGCGGCCGAGGTGATTTTTAGCCATTTGGCCACGGCGCGGTTTGGCTTTGATGTGGAAGTTTTACTGTGGGCGCGCCATTGGGGATTTAGGGTCAAGGAGGTTCCGATTCGGTGGCGCAATGCCCCCTACTCCCGGGTGTCGCCCTTAACTGATTCTTGGGAGATGTTTTGGGCGTTGGTGCGCCTAAAGCGAGGATTTCAGCGTCGAGTGGCAACCTATCGCGGCAACCTGCCCCTATTTGAATTAGCCCGTAAGTAGCTGAGGGTCGGCTCCCCTCCCCTGGGGTGGGGCTTCCGGCTGATGGGTCGCCAATGCGATCTGGGGGTGGCATGATAGAATGTCTCCCAGCCATGGGAATCGCCCCCTTAGGAGAGGGTTGTGCTGCCCCGATCTCGCTTCTTTTGCTCTTGGACAAGACGGGAATTGGCATTGGTTATCGTTGGTTATCGTTGCCAATAGCGGTGCCCCAAAAAAGCAGCCTAATCTAGATCATAGCTATTTCAGCTTTATTTGAGACAATCTCGCCCTCACCCCCAGCCCTTCTCCCATGAAGGGCGAGGGGAGTAATAGTACTCAATACAACTATAAATTGTTTCGCTCTTAATTAAACTTGACTATATCAATCCATTAACCAACCCACTAACCTGTCCGAGGGGCGTTACCGCCGCAGAATTCGGTTGCTTGATCCCGCCTAGGGGGCAGGGGATGCTGCACCACAAAAGATCCACGGGATCCATTGCGTTAGATGGTGACTCACCCTACTTCTACTTATTGAGGGTAAGTTCGGCTTTTTTACCCAAGAGTCCCTGGGGTCGCCAAATCATCACGGCAATCAGGGTTAGCCCAATCAGCATGATTTGAATGGCTTCGGTGCGACCGGGGCCAATCTCTGGCAGAAAGCGGGGCAGGCTGTTGTATAGCTGGAAGACAGCGGCCCCCACGAGGACGCCCCAATGGCTCCCCGCACCGCCGATCGCCACAATCATCCAGGCTTGGAAGGTGACTTCGGGCATAAAGTTACTCGGGTATACGGCGCGGAGGTGCCAGGCATAGAAGGCTCCCGACAGCCCGGCGAACGCCCCCCCTAGGACAAAGGCCTGCAACTTGAAGGCAAATACGTTTTTGCCAAGGGCGGTGACCACGGCTTCATCTTCACGAATAGCCCGCAGCACCCGACCCCAGGGCGATCGGGTCAGCCGTTGGAGGAGGGCCAGGGTGCCTAGCAGAACGCCTAAAACCACCGCCAGCAAAACCCAAGGGTACTGATCGGGCGTGAGCCAACCAAAAAGGGGATTGGTTTGGGGGTTGGGCCAAAAGGGTTTGGGAAAGTTCTGAATTCCAAAATCTCCCCGGGTCAGCCAACCGAGGGGGCGCTCATTTTTAATCACCAGTCGGAGCAGCTCAGCGACCCCAATGGTGACAATTCCCAGATAATCTTCCCGCAACCGCAGGGTAGCCAGACCAATGAGCAGTCCGAGAGCAGCAGCGACCGTGGCTCCGATAGGGGCAGCAACGTACCAAACGACGCCCGACAGGGTCAATAAAACTGTGGTGTAGGACCCTAGGGCCATAAAGGACACATGGCCAAAGTTGACTAGTCCAGCCATGCCCCATTGCAGGTTCAGCCCCAGGCTGAACAGAGCCAGGGTGGCAGCCAAGGTGATGAGGGTAGCGCTGTAGTTGAGAATACCGAGCATGGGAGCGAAGGTTCAGGGTTTTGCTCTCAGCATAATGGAGAACATCGGCAACGGAATAGGTGCAGCGATGGTGGCGCTACATCGCGGCGCTGGGGCGTAGCTCTAAACCCAAAACTTGGGTGTGGGCACCCCGGGCTTGGGTGACGCCAATGGTGCGATCGGCCGCTTCGATCATCGGGCGGCGCAAACTGACAACAATAAATTGAGCTAGGGTGGCTTGCTGTTGCACCATGCGGGATAGGCGCTCGACGTTGGCTCCGTCGAGGAACATATCCACTTCATCGAAGGCATAGAAGGGAGACGGGCGATAGCGCTGCAAAGCAAAGATAAAGCTGAGGGCGGTGAGGGACTTTTCGCCTCCGGACATGGAACTTAGGTGCTGGACGGGTTTGCCCTTGGGGTGGGCAACGAGGTTGAGACCTCCGCTGAGGGGGGCTTGGGGATATTCCAGTTGTAGGTAGCCATCACCGTCGGACAGTTCGGCAAAGATGGTCTTAAAGTTTTGATTGACGGCCTCAAAGGCTTGCAGAAAGGCCCGCTGACGCAGGGTGGTGAAGTTTTCGATGCGGATCAGCAGTTCGGTGCGCTCTTGGTTGAGGGTTTCAAGGCGATCGCTCAGTTCGGTGAGGCGATCGGTGACGGCGTCATATTCGGCGATCGCCATCATGTTAACAGGTTCAAGGGCTTGAAGCCGTCGTTGCAGGCGGCGCTGCTCGTTTTGCAGTTGCTCTAGGGTGAAATGCTCGGGAATGGGTGGGCAGGGGTCAGGAAGGACGATTTGGGACAGTTGGTGCTGAATTTGGGAAAGTTGGTTGGTAAGTTCAGCGACGGTTTCGATGTGTTTTTGCAGTTGCCATTGGTATTGCTGCTGGTTGCGTTGCTGTTGTTGGAGCAGACGATGGGCTGCGTCCCGCTCTTCGCGGGTGTTGCTCAGGGTGAGCTCTAGTTCGCTGAGGCGCTGCTGATAGTGCTGAATTTGGCTGGTGAACTGTTTTTCCTGGGACTGGGACTGGGCAGTGAGGTTAATCAGTTCGGTTTGTTTGGTGCGAAGTTCTTGGATCCGCAAGTGGCGTTGCTGGATTTTTTCGTGGGTGCGCTGCTCTTGATGACTGAGTTCGACTAAGTTTTGCTGGCGCGATCGCAGGTCTTGGTCGAGGGACTGCCATACGGCTTCCTGTTGGTTGAGGGCTTCCTGGGCCTGTTGCCAGCGGGTGTGGGTGCTGGACTGCTCCAGCTCAGCTAGGGCAGTTTTGTGTTGTTGCAGGCGGTGCTCGTGGGCGATGAGTTGGTCTTCGAGGTGCTTAAGCTGGGCTTGGCCGATCTCAATGCCCCCGCTATGTTGCTGAATTTGCTGCTGCAGGCGCTGCCGTTCCTGTTGGTGAAAAGACTGCTGGGCATGAATGCTTTCGGCCCGCAGTTGGATGGCATGGTGTTGTTGGCGCAGCTTGATTAATTCTGCTTCGAGGGTTTGGATGGTGTTCTGTAGCGATCGCGATTTTGGCTGCAATTGATTGAGCATTTGGTCGATGGCTTGGAGCGATCGCGCAGGGTTTTGGCTTCCTGGGACTCCCGTAGGTCTGTAGTTCCAAAATGTAAGCTTTGGCTGGGGGGCTGACTGCCGCCGGTCATGGCCCCAGTTGATTCCAATAGATCGCCTTCCAATGTCACCATCCGGTAGCGACCAATGTGACGGCGGGCCTCCTCTAGGTGCTCATAGACGAGGGTCTGCCCAAATATAAAACCGAACACATCTTGATATTCCGACGCAAACTGCACCAAGTTCACCGCGTAGTCGATCGCCCCTAAATCCCTCGCTTGGTGGGACCAGGGCAGACTAAAGGACTTAAGCTTGTTCAGGGGTAAAAATGTCGCCCGCCCCGCCCGCTCCAGCTTCAATAAATTGATTGCTTCGGCGGCTACCTCATCGTCTTCGACCACCAAAAAACCCAGACGGCTACCCGCTGCGATCTCTAGGGCCAACTGTGCCCGGGGCTCCACCGTTCCCAACTGAGCCACCAGTCCGTGGATGCCACGCAGGGATGCCGAGCGAATCACCTGAATGGCCTTAGTGCCGAAGGTCTCTCGCTGGGCTTGAACTTGGGCATCAAGACGATCCAGTTGCCGTGTTTTTTGTTGCTGCTCGGCTTGGAGGCGATCGGTGGTCTCCCGAATCACCTGCACCTCCATTTGGGCATCGCTGAGGGCCCGGGACACTCCCTGGATCTGGGTTTCGATCGCCCCAAGTTCTATTTGGGGAGCCGTTGGCGTGGTGGGTGGATGGCTCGGGCCGAGGGCTTCGAGGTCATTTTCCGCTTGGGTGCGTTGCAACCACCATTGGCGCACCGATTCCTGCAAGCGAATTTGCTCTTGGCGCAGGGGATCCACTTGGGTTTGCAGGTCATCAATTAATTGATACAGCTTGGCCTGCTGCTTTAACCACTCCGCCGAAGCCGTGGCAATGTCGCTGAGTTCTTGTCGCTGCTGCTGGACTAGGGCCTGCTGGCGATCGCTCAATTCCTGGACCGGCCTAATCTCAACCTGTTGGTGCTGTTGTTGTTGGATGACCTGTTCGAGGAGCCGTTGCAGGTCGCCAATTTCGGTTTGCGTCTGACCCAACTGCTGTTGTGCCCGATCATAGGATTGCATTAGTTCCTGCTGTTGTTTTTGCAGAGACTTTAATTCCGCCTGTTTGGCTGCCAGATGCCCCGCTTGCTGCACGTATTCCGATTCACCCAAGTCATGGACACGGGCATTAAGTTCGTTATATTGCACGGTTGTCAGGTCAATCTGGCTTTGCAACTCGCCCAGCTCCTGCTGCAATTCCCCCGCGGCCTGCTGCGTCGTGCGCAAGGACTCTTCCTTCAAAGTCCGCTGGTATAGCCAGTGGCGCTGGGCCAAGACCAACTCCGCCGCATCCAATTGGGACAGTTCATGGCGAAGGGCCTGATATTTTTCAGCCTTAGCCCGATCGCCTTGGAGCTTCTCCTGGGCTAACTTGAGCTCCTGCTCGACGATCCGAAAGCGATCCTCCTGGGCCTTGACATCATCGAGTTTTTCCTTAGCGGTTTCGATCTTGCGGTCAAACTCTCCCACCCCTGCCAGTTCATCTATAATTTCCCGCCGCTCTCGGGCATTCATGGAGATAATTCCTGTCACGTCCCCCTGCAAAACCACGTTATAGCCTTCGGGGTAAACATGGAACTTGGCTAGTTGTTCGTGCAGCTCACTGAGGGTGCAGGGGGAACCATTGACATAATAAGTTGAGGTGTAGGTGCCCTGACTGGTCACCCGCAACTTGCGCGAAATCGTCCAATCTCCCATCGGCACCTCGCCATCCACGGCAAAGGTGACTGACACACTCGCTTCCACCGTTCGCCCCTTTTGGCTATGGCTTTGATTGACCAAATCCGGCAGCCGATCCGCCCGCATGCCCTTAGACGACGATAGGCCCAAAGCAAAGAGCAATGCATCCAAAATATTTGACTTGCCCGAACCATTGGGCCCCGAAATCACCGTGAAACCCGGAAGCAGGGGGATGGTGGTTGAAGCGCCAAAAGATTTGAAGCGAGTTAGCTCAATCTGCTTTACATACATAGGAAAAGCATAGGGGCGGCAAAAAAGTGCCTATACCTTAACATGGGTGCTTTATTTTGCACGGCGATCGCCAAGAATTCTAGGAGTGGGTCGATCTCCCTATTTCTGTGCTTTTAGGATCAGTGAATCCAGCCCTTAAATGGCACACTTACACGCAATAATGTTCTTGCAATGCAGAGGAATTGAACCATCGTGAGTACTCCTACCGACATCGTGGCGATCGCCGCCCAAGAGATCCTCGACTCCCGCGGAAGACCCACTATCGAAGCCGCAGTCACCCTAGCCAACGGCGCTTCGGGTTTAGCCCAGGTGCCCAGTGGGGCCTCTACCGGCAGTTTTGAAGCCCTCGAACTGCGGGATGGTGACCCCAAGCGATATGGTGGCAAAGGAGTCCTCACTGCTGTTCGTAACGTCCATGAAAAGATCCTGCCCGTTCTCCAAGGCATTGATGCCCTTGATCAGGTCGAGGTGGATCACCTCATGCTTACCCTCGACGGCACGGCCAATAAATCCCAATTGGGAGCCAATGCTATTTTGGCCGTCTCCCTCGCCACCGCTAAAGCGGCTGCCGTGGCACTAGGTATTCCCCTCTATCGCTATCTGGGCTCTCCCCTCTCCCGCGTCCTGCCCATCCCCCTGATGAATGTCGTCAATGGCGGTGCCCACGCAGACAACAACGTGGACATTCAGGAATTTATGATCGTACCCCTAGGGGCACCCACCTTCCGCGAAGCCCTGCGCTATGGGGCTGAAATATTTGCCACCCTGCAAAAGGTGCTCAAAAGTAAGGGATTGGCTACCGCCGTAGGCGATGAAGGGGGCTTCGCTCCCAATCTCGGTTCCAACCAAGAAGCCCTTGAACTGTTGGTAACTGCCATTACCCAGGCGGGTTATGAACCTGGCAAACAGGTAGCCCTAGCCCTCGATGTTGCTGCCAATGAGCTATACCACGACGGGCAATACACCTTCGATGGCACGGCCCACAGTCCTGCTGCTACGATCGCCTACTACCAAAACCTTTGCGCCCAGTACCCGATCATTTCCATTGAGGACGGCCTTGCCGAAGAGGACTGGAGCACATGGCAGACCCTCACCGCTGCCCTCACCGGCACCCAACTGGTGGGTGATGACCTGTTTGTCACCAATAAAACCCGTCTCCAGCGCGGCATTGAGGAACGATGTGGCAATGCCATCTTGATCAAGCTCAACCAAATTGGCTCTTTGACGGAAACCCTCGAAACTATTGCTACGGGCGATCGCGCTGGCTATAAATCCGTTATCAGCCATCGCTCCGGCGAAACGGAGGACACCACCATTGCCGATCTCGCCGTTGCCACCAATGCCGGGCAGATTAAAACTGGCTCCCTGTGCCGTAGTGAGCGAATCGCCAAGTATAATCGGCTACTGCGCATTGAAGAAGAGTTGGGCGATCGGGCCCTCTATGCCGGCTCCTTCATGGCTTTTTAGTCCCGAGGTTGCCCCGGGTGCTCCTACTTCCAAACCTAGACCCTACCTGGGATGCGGCTGCTTCAGCTTCTAGCCGGAACTATGGAATCCCCATGTGACCGATCTGACTGACCGAAAAGAAACGATACCCCTTTACTTGAGTGAGGGCGGAGACAGGCGGTCAGAATATCTAGGATCGTCGGGATGAGCCGCTGTGGGGTTCATCTCACAGACCATGCATTGGTGCGGCCCATGTCCCAGGAATACCAGGGAACTTCAAAGGGGTGCCGAATAGGAGTTTCCCCTAAATCAATTCAAACAATGATCGACTAATAAGCCTATTCGTAAACCTATTCAATGGTTGTCCTGTCCGCGCAATCCTAGAAACTGGAATCCTAGAAACTCAGCTGCTCAACAGATTGGCAGCCCAGTTAGGAAAGGGTGAGATGACTGCTAAAAACCTAAATGACTGCTAACAATAAAGTCATATCACAGGGGAGTACTTGGCTGAAAACGACTTCGTTTTGAGGCGTCAAAATTTCGATGCGCCAAAACCTAATTGCAAATCAGCTTCTGCAAGCCAACTTCTTTTACCAATTAGCTTCTTTTACGAATCAACCTAAAGCTATGGGCAGAGAGAGAATCGAACTCTCATGATGTCACCATCGTCAGATTTTGAGTCTGATGCGTCTACCAATTTCGCCATCCGCCCGCTTTTTTAGCCCCTAGCCGATCTATTTCGAGATTTAGCCAAAGACAATTCATATCCGGAATACAAAAATAGCAGATCTACCCTAGAACCGCACAATAATTTTTAACCCTTTTTTAGGCTGCATCAAAGCGATACACTGTCAAAAAACAGCCTAGGCAACAACAGGACTATGACAACTCGGGAAACGCAGCAAAACTTTCTGGTAGCGATCGCCTTTATCGTGGCACTCGTTGTCCTATTCATCGCCGCCGGTCCCCTCGTGATCGTAGGGGCGGGGTATCGCGGGGTGGTGATGAATTTTGGCAAAGTTCAAGACAGCATTCTCGATGAAGGCTTACACTGGCGAGTTCCGGTGATGACCGAGGTGCGGCAGCTCAGTGTGCGCGTCCAAAAAACCGACATTATCGCCCAAGTAGGTTCTAAGGATCTCCAGGATGTCCGTCTTGATGTTGCCATCAACTGGCACATCGATCCCAAGCGTGTCAATGGCGTTTACCAGAGCATCGGTGATGAAATCCAAGTTGTCAATCGCATCCTGAATCCCGCTGTCGGTGAAGTTGTCAAAGCTGCTGCCGCCAAAAAGAACGCCGAAGAAATCCTAACCAAACGCCCCGAACTGAAGGGTGAAATTGATGCCGTTCTCGATGAGCGCCTCTCCACCTATGGCATCGTCCTCGATAGTGTCTCGCTTCTGGATGTGCAGTTCACCAAAGAGTTTGCCGAGGCGATCGAGCAAAAACAAATTGCTGAGCAGGAAGCCCAGCGAGCCGTCTACATTGCCCAAAAAGCCGAACGGGAAGCCGAAGCCGAAGTTAACCGCGCCCGTGGTCGCGCTGAAGCCCAGAACATCCTGCAAAAAACCCTGACACCGGAAGTCCTCCAAAATAAGGCCCTTGAAGTGTGGGATGGCAAGTTCCCCCTGATTTATGGTGGCAATGCTCTGCCCTTAATTGACAGCACCATCCTGGGGCTACCCTCTCAAAAGTGAAGGGTGCTGGCAGTTGTCCTTAGGATCGCTGCCGTCCTCCGTTGGCTCATCAAGGGTTGCTGTCAAAGGTGGCGCGGCAAATCAGCCCCCATCCCGTAAGATAGAGCTGTTGCATTGGGTGTGTTCCTATGCCAATTGGCACCATTATCCTATGGTCCTTACTCGTGATCTATATCTTGGGAATCTGGCGATTTTTAGCGGGGTTCAAAAACACCAACTATTCCCAAAGCGCTATCTTTTTGGCGGTGATTTGGCCCATCGCCATCTTTGCCAACGGGCGCTACCGGCAAAATTTTTTTAAAGCACTGACGGGTTCCTAGTCCGATGGGGTGGTGGTCTCGTCTACGGCGTAATCCGCTGGCTGTTCTCAGCATGGGTGTCCTGATCCTGTTCTACCTGGTGGCGGTTTTGGCTCCCTGGGTTGCCCCCTACGGAGCCAATCAGTCCTTCGAGAATGGGGCGCTTTTGCCGCCTTCGTCTATCTATTGGTGGAACCCCCAAGGAGAATTTATTGGGGCCCATGTCTATCCCGCTACCTTGGGTAGCGTAGACCTGGAAACGGGGCAACGGACGCTTCGACTTGACCGATCCCGCCCTAGTCCCATCCGGTTGTTCCACGCCGGACATTTGTTTGATACGTTTGGCGATGGTCATATCCATTTACTAGGAACCGATGAGCAGGGACGGGATGAGTTTTCTCGCTTACTCTATGGCGCACGGTTCAGCTTATTTATCGGCATTGTGTCTACCACCATCTCGTTTTCTATCGGCACTGCCATTGGGGCGATCGCTGGGTATGTGGGTGGGTTGCTCGATAACATATTAATGCGCCTTTCTGAGGTGCTCATGTCCGTGCCCTACATCTACCTCCTCGTTGCCCTTGCCGCCGTTCTTCCCGCCCAGCTCAGCAACACCGACCGTTTTGTTTTGATCACTGTCATTATCTCTACGGTTTCTTGGGCAGGTTTGGCCCGGGTGATCCGAGGCCAGGTTTTGTCGATTAAGGAATCGACCTTTGTACTGGCTGCCAGGGCGATTGGCACTCCAGTGCAGCAGATTCTGTGGCGTCATATCCTCCCCCAAACTACCACCTACCTGATCATTGCTGCTACCCTGGCCGTTCCCGGCTTCATTGTTGCCGAAGCAGTGCTTAGTCTAGTTGGGCTCGGCATTCAGCAACCCGATCCTTCCTGGGGGAATATGCTCTCTCTATCCACCAATGCGGCTATTTTGTTGCTGCACCCTTGGCTGGTTTGGTCACCGGCGATCGCCATCATCACCACCGTTCTATGCTTCAATCTTCTTGGCGACGGACTGCGAGATGCCTTCGACCCAAAGCGTATCCCCTAATTGGTGTTACCCCACAAACAAGCAAACAGTAACTCTGCATGGCATACTATGGGGAAGGGTATTTCGTTGACTCACCGCGTCACATGTAGCAGAGGAGAGTAGGTAGCGTGCAATACTTGGCAGAAATCCAGAAAACTCAAGCTGCTTTTGGGTTGGGGGGAAAAGTTCAGGTTCGTCTACTCGCCAGAAATGCCGGGGAGAACAACTGGCAGCCCATTGGCAATGATCAGCTAATTCAAATACAGGATCCTAGCCAAGTACAGGATCTCAAAGACGGGCAACTTGTCATTACTGACATTACGGGCAGTAATGTTGTCCAGAATGTGACCGAAGCCTCCAAGCGTATCGTCGGCATCCTGCAGAATTTTTCCCGCGCCCAAGAGCGCTTTCGGGCTGCGGAAGAAGAGGTTGAGCAATGGAAGCAGTCCTTAAACTACCAAAGCCAAGAATTGCATCGCCGTGAGCAGGAACTGGAAAATCGCGAGATTGAGTTAGAAACCCTTGAAGCTAAACGCCAAGAAGCCGAGGAGATCCTGGCGCGCCTAGAAACCGAACGGGGCTCCTATGAGTCTATGAGAGCTGCCGCCGCAGGGCTAAGTGCCGATCAGGCCAACCAATTGATGGGGATCGTCAATGATCTTTCTGAAAGCCTCGGCTCCAACGGCTCTGCGCCTATGGATGTGGGTGAAATCCTCCAGGTTATTTATGAGCGGCAAAACATCCTCAACGGTTTTTGGCAGCAGCTTGACTCAATGCGGCAAGAGGTTGAACAGCGCCGTCGCGAGTTGGACCAGTCCCAGGAGTCCTATCAGCAGCGGTTGCAGCAGTGGCAACAGGCTCAGAGTGTCTTGGCAGATGCCCAAGCCGAACTCAAGGCTCAACGCAATATCCTTAAACTGCAAGAGAATAATCTTGCCCTTGGTAAAAATCAGCTTGCTGTTCAAGACCAACTCCACCAAAAGGCCGTGGCTGTAATTGAAGCCCTTGGCGGCACTCCCAATGAAGTCCTGTCCCCAGAAGAAGTGCAGCGCCTAGAGGAGTTGCCCATTGAAGAGTTGGAGTCGGCGGTTCATAACCTCCAAGCGGAATTTGACAAACTGGCGAACTACGTCAGTGCCCAAGAAGATGAGCTGGCGTCCCTAGAGGGCGAAATTGCCGATATTCAGAGCCAAATAGCTAAAATCAACGAATTTGAGTGCCTTGAGCTGGAGAGTAGCAAAGAGTTTGCTGAGGAGCAGTACAAGCTTCTCGAGGATAGTGTTTCTGGAATGCGCCGCAGTATGCAGGAGCGTCAGGCCGCACTTAGTCAGCGCCGTGCCATTCTTGACCGCCGCAAAGGTAATGGCTCTGGCGATGATCCCTTTCAAAATCTACTCCCCCTATTGCAGCAAATCGATGCCCAGCGATCGCATCAGCGTCAAGAGCTAGAAAAGATGGAGCAGCAAATTGATGCCGTTCGCAACTACATTCAGCAGCAACAAGATTCCCTTAATCGTCAAATCCAGGATCACCAAGCCCAGCATCAAGAGCTGCAGAGCACAGAACTGAGCGTGCGGGATTTGCAGGCATTCGTCGCTGAACTTAGCGGTAAGGTTGCCATTCAGGAGCAACTCCTGCGCCCCGTCCAAGATATTGTTGATGTGATTAGACCGAAACTAGAATTCCTTTCCAACGGCTCCTCAACCAGCAGTAGCCATGACCACCTCGTTCAAGAACTGCGTTCCATAATTTCCGCCATGGTCTAGGCCTAGTATGGCCTAGGCATACAAAGAGCGTTCGTCCCTTGACAATGCTTGTGATCGCTCTATAATCCGAGGCATTAACAGGCTGACCCCTAGCCCAGCAACTATCTGGAAAAAATATGTTTGGATTAAAACTCGGCGGTGGTTCCAAAAACGGCATCGGACTCGAAATTAATTCAGAGCGTGTCAACATTGTCCAATTGCGCCGCAAGGGGCAATCCTCCTATAAGCTAGCAGCCTACGCGAGCGCCGAGCTCCCCGAAGGAGCAGTTCAAGAAGGTCGCATCAACGACCCTGTTGCCGTCGGTGAAACCATCCGTAGCCTGATGACCGAAAAGAAAATTAAAGCCAAAAATGTGGCCACTTCCGTTCCGGGGCGGGAAACCGTCAGCCGTTTAATTCGCCTGCCCTCAGAGATTCCCGATGCTGAGTTGAGGGAAATGGTGCTCAACCAAGAAGCCAGTCTCTATCTTCCCTTTCCCCGGGAAGATGCCGATGTCACTTACCAAAAACTGGGCACAAACCTAGATGAGGATGGCATTGAGCGCACCGAAATTTTAATGGTAGCTACCCCCAAGGAAGTTACCGACAACTACCTGCAAGTTCTTGAGTATGCCCAGTTGAAACCCGATGTTATTGAAGTCAGCAGCTTCTCCCTGATTCGTTCCCTTCATAACGAACTCGTGCGTTTTAGTGGTGCTTCTGAAGCTGTTGCCGTGGTCGATATCGAGTGTGAAATGACCGAGGTCAATGTTACGGTTGATGGGGTACCCCAGTTTTCTCGCAGTATCCCCACGGGCACAGTGCAGATTCAAAATGCCCAACTGCGCGCCATGAACTTGCCGCCGAGACGCACCACCGATGCTGAATTACTTGGTAATATCTCTGTGCCTGTGCAAACCATGGACACCGCCGGACTGGCAGGAGGCATGTCAGGCAGCAGCCCCGGGGATGCCGCGGTGTTGAGGGTCGTTGGCGACCTTGCGGATGAATTGCGCCGTTCCATTGACTTTTACACCAACCAATCTTCTGGTTCGGATGTGGTGCAAATGTTCTTGGTTGGCCCCGGTGCATGTATTGATCAACTGGATGAATATCTCAGCCAAAGGCTAGGTATAGTGGCTCAGCCCATTGATCCCTTGGCAGCGCTTTCTGTCTCCGTTGATCGCGAACTTTCCAATGAGGAGCGATATGGCATGTCCATCGCCCTTGGTTTAGGTGTGAGAGAGGTGTAGTCCATGTATACGATTGATGTTAATTTTCTAGACGACCGTATTGTGGTCGGTGGCGACGGAGACCCCGCTGCGCCCATTGCTGACCAACAGTTTTTATGGATTGGCGTAGGTGTTGCTGTTGTGGCTCTCGCCATAGTAGGTGGCTACTACACTTTCCTGACCATCCGGGATCAGGCTTTGCAACAGGAATTGGCTACCCTAACCAGCGAGGAGAGCAAGCTCAAGTCCGAGCTTGAAGCAATTACTAGAAAGCGAGATGAGGTCAAGCAGATTGAGCAGCGAACGGGGCAACTCCTGACTCTGTTTGTCGGGCAATTGCCAACGAATGCAGTTATGGCGGACATTCGTGATCGCACCCCTGCTAAGGTGCAAATTCGGGCTTTTGATATCGGTGCACCCGCTGCTGTGCCTGGTGTTGCGGCTGTAGCTCCCGTTGTGCGGCTGACCGGCGTGGCTGACAGTGCCGATGATGTGCAATCGTTCCTCCTGTTGCTTCAAGACTCAAAATTTTTGGATGGCACAAAAACACGTATTAATAGTGTCAGACCCATTGCCCAAGCTGCTGCTGCTGCGGTAGTTGGCGGTCGGGGTGTTAATCCCCTGTTTGAGTTCACCATTGAGGCATCACTCACGTCTCAAAATGCAGCGCAGTTGCTTCCTGAACTTCAAAAGGCAGGGGCAACAGGTCTTGTGGAACGGGTACTTTTACTGAAAGAAAAGCAGGTGGTGCAATGACAAACGCAGGAGCGATCGCCCAAGAGGGCGGAGGAATTTCCCTGTTTGGGATCAGTATGACCTCTCGGGTACTTGGTATTCTAATTGGGGTCGCTGGAGTTGGGGTGGCGGGGTTTGGGTATGTTTCCCTCGTTGACCCACTTAAAACACAAGTCGATGGCAATGAGGCTTCTATTGCGCAGAAGAAGACTGCAGTCGACCAGCTTAGGGCCGATGTGGCAAGGGGCGCAACCGTTGACACGGAGCTTAAGGCAGCCCAGGAAAAGAATGCCTTTGTTTTGACTCTGCTACCCAGCGTCGATAACGTTGATACCCTCCTCAAGGACATCACCGATCAGCTTCCTAAATCTATAGAAGTGACGCTGCCACCCTTTTCCTACCGAATCCCCAATAGCTTGCAGTCTTTCACCCTAGCGCCCCCAGCGACCATTCTTCCGGCTGGCCAGCAATTCCGGACTATTTCTGTGAATATCGCCATGGATGCGCCTTTTCCTGATATCCTTACATCGCTGCAAAAGATTGAGCGGCTGCAACCTTTGTTAGCTATTAAAAATTTCAAGCTAGCTAAAAAAGCCATCCCTCCAGAAGCATTTCAACTTCCCGAAGGATTTGGTTTAGAGGAATCGCAGAAGGCAGCACTTCTTGAAAGTTTACCGCCACTGTTGACTGCTACTTTTGTAATTGAGGCCTATGTACCTCTCAGTGCAGAGGAAATAGCGGCGCAGGCAGCGGCAAGTACGCCATAGGGCGAATTGGGCATTTTTGTGTTGAAAAAACCCGACAGTGGTACAATCTGTGGCCAGATTACGCCATGTTCGGGTATTCACATTGGTAGAGTCGAGTGAGGAGTTTATTGACGATGAAAACGAAGTCTCTCGCGTGCTGGCTGATGGTTGCCACGATTTGCCCCCAAATCTTCGCGCTGCCCCAAAGCCATGCCGAAACGTCCCAAATGCCCGTAGAAACCGCTAGTCGGATCACAGGAATTGCCACTCAAGTTGCGGGCGATCGCTTGAATGTAGTGCTTAACTTTGCTAGTAACGACCGTCCGCAGATTTCCTACAAGCGTCAAGGTGATGCCTGGGTAGCTGAGTTGAATGGTGCGGAGCTGAAGTTGGAAAACGGTAGTCAAACCTTTGCTAAATCCAACCCAATTCCTGGTATTCGAGCCGTTGAGGCCAAGCAGGACGGTAACAAAGTGCAACTGCGCGTTACCGCCCCGGATTCCGGATCGGGTAGCGTTATCCAGAGGAATACACCCAATGGAATCGTGGTGAGTGTCCCGGCACCTAAGACGGAGCCTAGCCAAGTGGTGTCCCAACCGGCCCAAGCCAATCGGCAAGCGACCGCAACTCCGAAGCCCCTCTTCGATGCTCGAGTGCGGGTGACAGGGGGTAACAAGCCCCAGACAACTGCCCAAACAAATCCCCAGACAATCGCTCAATTTGTCCCCCCCACGGGTGAGGCAACCCCCCGCAATGTTCCTGATCAACCCGTTCCCGGGCAGCGCTCGATCCCTGGAATCACACCGCCCGTCACACCTCAGGTGCCGGGTCGGGTTCCTGGACAGGTACCACCCTTCCGTCGGCTGACAGTTCCTCCCACGGGTGATATTGCTGTGAGTGCTGTTAACCTCAGACCTGAGCTGATTAACCTGGGAACGGCGGAACGAGTCACCCGTTTGACATTACGGAGTGCCCCAGCGATTGAAGTTCTCACCTTAATTGGCCGTGTTGCTGGACTGAGCGTGGTTTCGGCAGAGGGTGCCGCCCAAGCCGGCCAGCAGGCAGGGCAGCAGGCCCAGCCCGGTGCCCCGGGAACCGGGATCAGCCAATCGGTCAACCTAGATATTGAGAATGAATCAGCCCAAGATGCCTTTAATAGCATCCTGCGGATTACGGGTTTGCAGGCAAGTCGAATCGGGAACACGATTTTTGTGGCGACCCGACTACCCGTCAGTCTCCGCAACGTAGTGAGCCGCAGCTACCGTTTAAATCAGATTTCGGCTGGAGAAGCTTCCGCATTTCTTGTGGGTCTGGGCGCAGAGCGGGTAATCACCCGCCAACGTCCGATTCCTGGGGTACAGACGGCTCAGTTGGGTACGGCTTCCCAGGCGATCGTGAATGTGCAAACTGAAGCGGTGCCAGTTTTGGAGCGAGTTCAAGAAACTCCTGATTCTTTGCTCGTGCTCAAGGGTTTGCAAGTGGTGGCAGAGGAGCGTACCAATTCGGTGACCTTGCTGGGTACCCCGGAACTGGTGAAGTATGCCGAAGCCCAATTGGCTAGAATTGACTTGCGTCGGCGCCAAGTCGCGGTGAATGTGCGGATTGTGGAAGTGGAACTACGCGGGGATCAGACCTTTGGTAGTTCACTCGCGTTGCAAATTCCTGGGGCGACGACGATCAACTCCACCCTTGGTGTTTTAGGTTTGAGCTTCAATACCAATTCTGCTGTTGTAAATCCCAATGCGGTCCAATTGGCGGGTTTAATCAATGCCCAAATTGCCAGCGGCAATGCCAAGGTTTTGACTGACCCAACGCTAACCGTCCAGGAGGGAGAGCAGGCCACGGTGGAGCTCATTGAAGAAGTTCTCACACGGGTTGAGGAAACGACAACACCAGGAAGCGGAGGATCTCCGCCTACTATCACCCGAACTGCAACGTTTGAAGACTCAGGGTTGGTTTTGAATGTTCGGGTTGCTCGGGTTGATGACAATGGGTTTGTAAGCCTCTCTATTTCACCAGTGGTAGCCGTTCCCCTAGGCATCGAACAGATCGGCATCCCAAATTCAACGTCATTTATTCAAGCACGACCAATTTCCCGCCGCACTCTCAACTCTGGGCAAATCCGTCTTCGTGACAACCAGACCCTGATCCTGTCCGGTGTCATTCGCGATGATGACCGGCAAATTCAGACCAAGGTGCCGATTTTGGGCGACTTGCCTATCATCGGAGCCCTATTCCGAGGTGAGCAGAACATTAATCGTCGTAGTGAGGTGTTGATTATTGTCACGCCTAAGATTATTGACGATAGCGAACGTTCTACGTTTGGATATACCTACCAGCCTGGCTCAGAGGTGCAGAAGGTGCTGGATAGCAATCGCATTTTGGCTCCTGAACAACAGACACCGGATGTGCCCCGGCTCAGCCCGACGCCGCAGCGCTAATCTGTTCAGGCAGTTCTAGTTTTCTCGACTCTATGAAGCCCAATCATTACGATTGGGTTTTTTTATTCCGATTTATAGTCATTCTAAATAGCTATGAGACAGTTTGAATCCTTGGAAATATCACCTGAAGCAAGTTGGATTGTCTCGTTTTTATTTGAAATGACTATATAGCTATATTCAGGTAGGTTTGGACATCAAAGGAAAAGGGGGTTTGGGGGCAGCGCCCAGCCAGGGGTTTCACCCCTGCGCCCTGTCCTAACCAAGTTACTTACAGCCACACTTTCAAAGCTCCAATATATATTTTTTGACACTTTGATTTTGGTGATTCTGGCGTTCTAAAATTGCCGCCTACCAAAAATTAACATGGCTAAAGCTAAAACCAACAGGGCATAGGAAAGGATATATACGCCGTTTTGAAATAGTTCCATCGCGCTCGGTAGGACACTATGGACAGCTTCATTTTTGAAATTAGCGCGGGATAGGTCAGGAAGGAGGAGATAGAGGGTGCGGGTGATTTGCTGTACAGCTTCATTGCGGGAAACTTCGCCGAGGGATAAAAGATCGCGACTGAAATTGCCGACAAAGTAGGAGGCTAGGGTTAACAGAGCGGCGATGAGCGAACTGGTAAAACTGCCGAATAAAATGGCGATCGCCCCTAGCAGCATCAGTTGCCAAAAAATAAAAAAACAGGCAATCAGGACTTCTGTGACTGGAAATGTAATTCCGCGAATTGCTAAGACGAGGGCGTAAATGCAGGTCATGAGGGCAACTATGAGGGCGAGGATGCCGGTGATGCCCAAGTGTTTACCGACCACAAATTCTGCCCGGCTCATGGGCTTAGCCACCAAAACAAAAATGGTGCGTTTTTCGATTTCTTTGTTGATCAGGTTGGTGCCAACAAAAATGGCCACAATCAGAGCCACAATCTCGATCGCCGCAATGCCTGTATCAACGATCATTTTCCCGGATCCCTCTGACGAAAATTCATGGAGGAAGAAACTGGCAGCTACCAAAATCAGGGAATAGAGCAGCGTCAGATAGAGCACTTGCTCCCGTAACGTTTCCCGAAATACATTGCCGGCGATCGCCCAAATGCGTCCCATGTTCATCGCCCGTTACCTATGCGCCCAAAATGCAATCAATGACTTGGGAGGGGGGAATCTCTGCCATGGTTTTACCGTCGGCAGCCCGAAGATAGCGAAACTTGGGGTCAACAGGCAATAGCTTGGTGGGATCGGTAGGGCCAAACAGGGCTAAAACTGCGGTTCCGGCACCAACAGCCACATGCATAGGGGCACTATCGGTGCAAAGGAGGAGACTGGCATTGGCGATCGCCGCCGCCATTTTGCCCACATCGGGAGGGGATAGGGTGAGAATTTGGGGCAGCCGTTCTTGGATAGCCGTAACAATGCCCTGATCCTCCGGCCCGCTGAGGAGAACAAGGGGCACGTGGGACATTTTTTCTTGGAGTGTCCGGAGGATCGTTACCCACGAATCCGGGGGATAGAGCTTTTGGATCCCCTTCTGTTGCGCTAGGGCACTGGAGCCGCCATGGATCAGAATGTAGCTGCGGCCCTTGATGCCAAGTCGCTCCTGCTCGGTAGCAGCCCAGTCGAGATCGGAGCGGGGAATGCCCAAGCGAATGGGTGGGCAGGGCTGCGTGATCTCTAGGGGTTTAAGGAGATCGTGGTACATGGCGGCAGCGTATTGCTCGGGAGCTAGGGGCACCGTTTGGGTTAGGTAATAATTTGCCTCCCCAGTGTAAGAAATTCGCTGGGGGATGCCCGTAAGCCATAACAAAAAGCGAGCCGACCACCGCTGCCCTAGGGAGAGGGCCAGTTCATATTCCCGATCCCGCATCACTCCGAGGAGGTTAGCAAAGTCGGCTAGGCTGTTGCGCCCCTTAAAGTCAAACTTGATCGTGCGCTGGGTCGAGGGACAGAGGCGATAGGCCCCCTGTGACCGTGGCTCAACAACCACATCAATTTCGGCCGTGGGGAAGCGCTGCCGCAGGGAAGCAAGTGTGGGAAAAACAACAGTTGGTCGCCAATACCACCCGGAACCAAAGTTAGGACGCGCATGATCGTGCTCTAATTTTTGTGGATCATACCGCACTGTGGGGGTGACTCAGCCGCAGCAGATCGAGCACTTGATCGAGTTGGGACTCATCCATCAGCCCTCGCTCTAGGACAATTTGACGCAGGGTTTTGCCAGTTTGCAGGGACTCCTGGGCGATCGCGGCGCAGTTGAGGTAGCCCAAATGGGGGTTTAGGGCCGTAATTAGGGACAGGGTGCTCTCAGCGAAGTACTGACAGCGATCGCGGCGCACCGAAATCCCTTGGATGCACTTCTGGGAGAAGGTCAGCATGGCGCTGCCTAAAATCTCAATGCTGTGAATCAGGTTATAGGCGATAAGGGGCATCATGACGTTCAGTTCCAACTGCCCCGCTTGGCTAGCTAGGGCGATCGCCCCGTCCAGCCCCACCACTTGGTAGCACACCATGTTGGTCATTTCAGCAATCACCGGATTATATTTCCCCGGCATGATCGAAGAACCTGGCTGCACTGGCGGCAATTGCAGTTCCTTCAGTCCAGTATTGGGCCCAGAATCCATGAGTCGCAAGTCGTTGGCAATTTTGGTGAGATCCAAGGCTAAATTGCGAAGTGCCCCCGAAAATGCCGCAAAGGGAGCCATGCTCTGCATGGCCGCCATCAGGTTCACCGCCGGCCGTAGGGGCAGTCCCGTCCATTGGGCCAAGACCTCCACTACCCGCTCCCGATACTGGGGGTGGGTATTCATCCCTGTCCCCGCCGCACTGCCGCCAATCCCAAGCACACAGAGATCTTCA
>JAAUUH010000162.1 GCA_012031145.1 Oscillatoriales cyanobacterium SM2_2_1
TTCGGTGCGATCGCCCTTGGGTTTTCAAAACATAGAGACCGGGATTAATCCGCACCTTGTGGACGTGTTTTGCTACCTCTAGGGCAATTTTCATGCCATTGTGGTGCACGTCGGCGACCAAAGGCACATCGATATAGGTGCGCTGGAGTTGGCTGCGAATCTCAGCGAGGGCATGGGCGTGGGCTAGGCTGGGAACGGTGACACGCACAATTTCGCAGCCGAGTTCGTGGAGACGGCGGATGGCGGCAACAGAGCCTGAAATATCGAGGGTGTCTTCGTTGATCATGGATTGCACAACCACCGGATGCCCACCGCCAATCGTGATGCTACCGACGGGGACGGGGCGGGTGGGGCGACGGCGGATGACACCGGTTTCATCCAGACCGTAGGAGGAGGGAGCAATTTGAATGGGATGCGTGGCAAGAACCATAGGGCGTGGGGGAGCGTAGGTAGACAGCAGCCGAGGATAAATTTGGCAGTCAAGGACTGGCTGAATGCGCGCAGTCATGCTCAGTATACTGATTTTCGGGGCGTATGCGAGGGCGACCTTCCCGCGATAAGATGATGGGCAATGAATAAATACATCAGTTTTATTAAGAGGAATCTATGAGTGTGCGTGTCTTTGTGATGCTGTTGTGGTCGGTTTGCCTCGTTGCGGTATTTGGACTGTCCCAGCCGGCGATCGCCGGGGTTACTGGCCCCCTGACCTATGACCAAATCAGAGGCACGGGTTTAGCTAATAAATGTCCCGACGTCACTGGGGTATCCCGTGGGCGCGGGGTGATTCCGGTAGCGGTAGGATCATCGGTGCAGATTTCCGATTTGTGCCTGGAGCCAACGTCTTTTTTGATCAAGGAAGAAGCCACCAATAAGCGCCGTAAGGCGGAGTTTGTTACGGGTAAGCTCCTAACCCGCGCCACATCCAGCCTGGATTTCGTTAAGGCAACGGTGACGGCCAATGAAGACGGCAGCCTGAGCTTGATGGAGCAGGAAGGTTTAGACTACCAGCCGATTACGGTGCAGATGCCGGGCGGTGAGCGGGTGGCACTTTTATTCACCATCAAGGGATATCGCGCCCAGAGCCAGCCGGGGCTCAATGGAATCACCACTTCGACGGACTTTGAAGGCACAACAGACGTGCCCACCTACCGGGGAGCTAACTTTATTGATCCTAAGGGCCGGGGTCTAGCCATTGGCTATGATGCTGCGGAAGCCCTGCCTGCTAAGCGCGATAACTATAAGGAGAGCAGTAAGAATGATGCGACCTTTAAGGGCAAGATGTCGCTGCAGATCCAGAAACTTAATAGCGAAACTGGTGAAATTGCCGGAACCTTCGAGTGTGAGCAGCTTTCGGATACGGACTTGGGAACCCTTGAACCCAAGGAAGTGATTATTCGCGGCGTATTCTTTGGTCGGGTCGCTTAGTTGACCGCTAAAAAAGCCTAAAACCTAGGGCTCTCCTGCGTCCTCCGGTAGTTCTACCGGGGGCTTTTTTTGGGCGATCGCCAACAGCGAGACCCCGAAGGGTAGGGGGATGTGGGGCATCAGCCAACGCTCCTGGGCAAAAATCCATTGCAGGGTGCGGTTGAGCCATGGGGCGGGTAGGGACAGGTCAGAGGGGGTGGATGGCGTTGCCGGGGGGTGTAGGCGTTGCTTCAGCCGGATGGCTGCAATCAGGGGGAATAGGGCGGTATTGAAATAGCTGAGGTGCAGGGGATGATAGCCCGTTTGCTGCAGAAGGGAACGGAGGGGCGATCGGCGGTATCGGCGGTAGTGGTGGTGGGCGACGTCGTGCTGGCTCCATAGAAACTGATAGGCAGGGACGGTGATCAGGAGTTTGCCGTGGTCTTTGAGGTGCGATCGCGCTATCAGCAGGGCCTGGCGGTCATCGGATAGGTGTTCGATCACGTCCAAAAAGGTGATCAGGTCGAAGGGCTGGGCGGACAAATCCTCGAAACTACCTTGGCAGACTTGGCGTACCCCCCTTTGCTGGCATTGCTCAATGGCGATCGCTGCTGAATCTAGTCCCCACACGTCATAGCGGGTTTGGAGGGCTTCGAGGATAAAACCAGTGCCGCACCCCACATCAAGGAGGCGATCGCCCGGACGCAGCAATTGGTCAATCACCCGACACAAAATCTGCCGCCTTGCCAGAAACCACCAGTGTTGGGGTTCCAGTTGGGCCATGGTGGTGTACAGGTAGGGTTCCATCAGACGCGGTCATTCCAGCGGGTGGCAGCGGTGCCGAGGGCTTCGACGGAAGACTTTTGCCCTAGCATGGCCAATTGCAGTTCCTCATAAAGGATCTGACGCAGGGTGTCGAGGTTGGCAATGGGCGGCACCAGCACCGTTGATCGAGGCAGTTGGGCGGCACTGGTCAGTCGGGCTAGATCCGTAATGTCGCTAGGGCTGTTCTGGTTCCTAAAAAAGGAATTCCGGCTGGTCTCCACCGTGGAGGGTAATAGGTTGCCCGTCTGACAAAAGGCCAGTTGGTTGTTGGCATTGGTCAAAAACAAAGCAAACTCAACCGCTAAGTCACTTTGGGGCGATCGCGCTGGCACGGTCACATTCATCACCGCGGCACTAGATAGGCCATTGGCACCCACCAATTGGGGCATGACCACCGTATCCTTAGCAACTTGGGGGGCATTGTCGATGATGGACTGGGCAAACTGCGGCCCGGTAATTAGCAGTGCCAACTCCCCGGCTTGGTATCGTTCTAGGGCACGGCGGTGCCCCTCGGTGAGCACCTCCCGGGGCACAAGTTCCTTTTGAAATAGCTCCACCCAAAGGTCAAACCCCATCTGGCCTGCTGGCGTATTAAACGCCGCCTTACCCTGGGCATCCACCAGCTCCATACCCATTTGGACCAGGGATTCCAGCACCTGACCACCGTCCATGGTCAGCATTAACAAAAACTTGCCCGTTCGATCCCGCAGCGCCATGCCAGCTCGGATCAGGCTTTCGCCATAACTTTGGGGTGGCCGGGAGAGGTTCGCCTGCTCTAATAGGGCCCGGTTGCAAAACATTACATCCACCGCCACGTACCATGGCAGCCCAAAAGTGACGGCTCCCAGTTGGTTGGCCTGCCAAATTTTGGGAAAAAATGCCGCCTGTTCCGCTGCGGTCACCCGCTCAGTCAAGTTCAATAGGGCATTGCGCTCTGCCAGCTTAGCGGCAAATTGGGGGTTGAGGTTAACTACGTCTGGGGCCCATCGGTGGCGATCGCCGCCAAAATTTTGCGCTCCATTTCTGCCCAAGGCACATCAACCCATTCCACCGTTACCGGCGCGTGGAGGCGCTCAAACTCGCCAATTAGTTGAATGAAATATTCCGTAAACTGGGGCTTAAGCTGCATCGTCCAAAACGTCAACTTGGGCGTGGTTGACTCCGGTGCACCGACACATCCAGCAAGTCCCAATCCCAGCGCAGCTAAAGGGGCATATTTGGCGAGGCGGAGCAGATCACGGCGGGGGACAGAAACCATCACAACTAAACGGTATTTGTGTCCCTCATGGTACTGGATACCCAGCCTAAGCGGCAATTCAACCCTGGCTACGTCCCCTTTGCCGCAACCCATAGGCTGCTGCCCCAGCCAGCCCGATCAACCCCAAACCGCCGTCAAACTCCAGAGGCACCGCCACGGCACGAGGGGTAAAGGTGGTGCGTCCGCCTGAGGTGTTAGACCAATTGGGATTGTTGTCAAAAAATCCAATAGTTGCGGAGAGGTGCCGCCACCGGGAAAGCCACCGAAAAACACAACCTCAAATGATCGACTAAAGGCGGCGTCGGCAAAGGTCACATTGCCCGCTGTTACCCGAAAGGCAGTACCAGAGGGTGAATCAAAAAAACTCCATCCGCCGCCGGTTAGAGCGCCTGTTGGGGTAGAGGTCACAACTACCGTCACACCCGTGCCATTGTTATTTCCTTCCACCAGTCCATCAATTGTGCCCCTAATAATTTGCCCCGCCCCTGCCGGCGGCCCCTGAGAAGCTGCATCGGTTGTAAACGACCAGTCAAAACTCAAGGCGAATGTGGGAGTGCTGCAAGCAAACAAGCTGATGGCGAAGGTAAAAGGTAGGTGCTCTAAACTTCTTAACAACAAGGTGGGAATAGATTTTGACATATGACAACCGTTGAGTGGGGCAATTTTAATCTGTCATCTCTAAAAGCCGTTTATCCTTAGGGAAACCTCCATAATGCGGTTAGGTTGCCCCGGAGTTGCATTACAAACCTCTCAGTCCTGCTGCGGGGCTTTCTGGTGCATCGGCTAGAGATTTAGCTGCGCTAGGCGTTACCAAACCGCTGGGGCGATCGCCGTTGACACATGAGCTTTATTTACCAGATCCTACAGACGCAACTCAGCCCCTAACCTGTTCAACTTGATGGGCGCGGCAACGCCCATCCCCCAGGGCTTCTCGCGTAAATTGATGACGCGCCTAAAAAATTTACCTAGCTAACCAAAAAAGCATGTAAATGCCATTGATCAGGGTAACGACTCCGCCCAAGGGTATCTTGCTTTGGCGCTCTAGAAAGTCATCACAGGAACGGCGATCGCCCGCAAATCCGGCTCAACATCGCGCACCGTCCTGGGGGATTGGGCAACCAACT
>JAAUUH010000043.1 GCA_012031145.1 Oscillatoriales cyanobacterium SM2_2_1
ATGTGATGTTTTTGGAGACGATGCCCACTTTTCAACAACATTGGCAGGATCAGGGCAGTCTACTCGCTTTTCAAGAGCGTGTTCGGGCTATGCTCAATCTGCCTGAGAGCAGCGATAATGGATAGGAGAAGGATAAAGTGCTGAGTGGGGTAACGATGACTGAGTTGCTCGAGCGTGCGATCGCCCAATTAAAAACTTTACCTGCTGATGAGCAGGATGCGATCGCTGCTCGTCTCCTTGCTGAGTTAGAAGATGAGCGGGTATGGAAAGCTCAGTTTGAATCCACGACAGATGATCAGTGGGATTGTATAGCTGAGATGGTACGTCAGGAAATTGCTACTGGCGATATCGTTCCTCTTGCCGAGGTGTTTCCGACTCAATCTAGTTATGAAATCAAGTGCTACAAAAGCTTTTCGCAAGAAACTAGATGGACTTCCCGCATCAGTTCAAGAACAAGCGACCAAAGCTTATGAGCATTGGCGTTCAGATCCCCACCACAATAGTCTTCAAATCAAGCGGGTTAGCCAACGCCAACCTATTTTTTAGGCTCGTGTGAGTTTAGACTACCGAGTTCTTGGGTTATTGGAAGATGATCACATCTACTGATTTTGGATTGGCGCACACGCAGAGTATGACAATTTTTTGAAGCGTTTGTAGCATCAGCCGCCTAATACTACGTTGGTGCGGACGTGCGCGAGATCTTGGTACTGAGTTCAAGGTAATTTGCCGCCGCATACTTCATCGTTAGGCCCCTAGAATCGATGCTCGGATTCTATTCCGTCTGCGCCTTTAGAAATCTGGCGACCGATGCTTGGCGGATACCAGAGTGCCGTGCTGTTCCTCGGTGAAGTTCTTCTCAGACGCAGGAACGAGACTTCGCGAATGTATCAGCGTAGCTCCCGGCAAGACTGATCTCGGCATGCCTAAGGCAATGATTGCCGCTCCGCAGGTCAGGCTGTGGCGCTCTGGACTAACTATTCACTCAAGCGTTATGGCGCGATCGCCCCAGCAGCCTTTGCAATCAGCAATTCTCCAAACTTTTCACCCGATTTTTCTAGTGCTTTGGTGAGAAATATCGTAGCAACGATCACAGCAACTGCGGGTTCCATAGCGCTGCACTTCTGCTTTAGTACTTGATTCCTATCCCGCCATCGCCGATGCTGTCTATCCTGGGGTAATTCGGATGCAGTTTGGTGAAAGCGATCGCGAGTAGGTTTTTTGTTGACTGGAGTTCGTTAAAAGTGAATCTGAGGACGTTTTTTACTGACCACTGTTCGGTAGCGGCGATCGCAGTTGCGCTTTGACCTGAACTGGTTAGGTTTCAAACTGAACTGGCTAGGTTCCAGACCGAACTACTTGGGTTTCAAACTGAATTAGTTAGGTTTCAGACCGAACTACTTGGGCTTCAAACTGAGTTAGTTAGGTTCCAGACCGAACGGACACCCCCAACCGCCCAGATCCCGAACGGGCTGCCCAGCCGCGATCGCGGTGATTCCTTGGCGGCAATCGAGCCGGAAGGTTATGATCAGATGCCAATGCCCTAGGGTAGCTATGCAAGTTACGTTTTTAGGAACCAGTTCGGGGGTGCCGACTCGGCAGCGCAATGTCTCCAGCCTGACGTTGCGGTTAAGTCAGCGCAGCGAGGTGTGGCTCTTTGACTGCGGTGAGGGCACCCAGCATCAGTTGCTGCGCAGCGAGGTGCGGAGCAGCCAAATCCGGCGGATTTTTGTCACCCACATGCATGGGGATCATATCTTTGGTCTGGCGGGGCTGCTGGCCACCTGTGGCATGGCAGGGGGAGCCGAGCGCATCGACATCTATGGCCCATCAGGTTTGGGGGAT
The DNA here is from genome assembly GCA_012031145.1 of Oscillatoriales cyanobacterium SM2_2_1. Classification (GTDB taxonomy): domain Bacteria; phylum Cyanobacteriota; class Cyanobacteriia; order Pseudanabaenales; family Pseudanabaenaceae; genus UBA999. Next base: position 1,843 of record JAAUUH010000043.1, read on the forward strand.
TACATCGAAGCCTGCTTGCGGTTCAGCGAGACACGGCTCAACTATCCCATTAAGGTGCACAAGGTCAAGCCCGGGGTGGTGTTTGAGGATGGCGAATATGTGGTGTCCTGTGCGCCGCTCAAGCATCGGGTGACGGCCTATGGCTATCGGGTCACGGAGCGCGATCGCCCGGGACGGTTTGATGTGGAAAAGGCGACGGCGTTGGGAATTCCGTCCGGGCCGCTCTTTGGGCAACTGAAACAGGGAAAGACCATTACCTTGCCGGACGGGCGCACCTTCGGGGGGGCGGATTTTTGTGGCCCCATCCAGAAGGGGCGATCTTTGGTGTACTGTACTGATACGATTTTTTGCGATAGCGCGATCGCCTTGGCAGAGGGGGCCACGGTGTTGATCCATGAAGCGACATTTGCCCATCGGGACGCAGAGATGGCCTTTCAGCGGCTGCACTCCACCACCACCATGGCGGCACAGGTGGCCTTGGGGGCCGGCGTCGAAACCCTGATTATGACCCACTTTAGCCCCCGCTATGCCCCGGGCAACCCCGTGCAGTTGGACGACCTTTTGGCGGAAGCCCGGAGTATTTTTGCCAATACCCATTTGGCCTATGATTTCATGACCTACGATTTGGCTGGTTCCTCCCATGGCTGACATAAGCTCTCCCTTTGTCCCGCTGCACAACCACACGGAATATTCCCTGCTAGATGGCGCCAGCCAGATTCCGGCCATGGTGGATCGGTTGGTGGAACTGGGCATGGAGGCAGTGGCGCTGACGGATCACGGCGTCATGTATGGGGCGATCGAGCTGATCAAGGTCTGCCGCAGTAAGGGGATTAAGCCGATCATTGGCAATGAGATGTATGTGATCAATGGCGACATCACCAAGCAGGAAAAAAAGAAGCGGTTCCACCAAGTGGTGCTGGCCAAAAACACCAATGGCTACCGCAACTTAGTGAAGTTGACGACCATTTCCCACCTCCATGGGGTGCAGGGTAAGGGGATTTTTGCCCGGCCCTGCCTCAATAAGGAGCTATTGCAAACCTACTCCCAGGATTTGATTGTTACGTCTGGGTGTTTGGCGGGGGAGGTGCCCCAGTCGATTTTGCAGGGCAACCCCCAACAGGCGCGGACGGTGGCGCGGTGGTATCAGGATCTATTCGGCGAGGATTACTACCTGGAGATCCAAGACCACGGCTATCCGGAGGATCGGATTGTGAATGTGGAACTGGTGCGCATGGGGGATGAATTGGGAATTCCCATCATTGCCACTAATGATTCCCATTACATTTCGTGCTATGACGTGGAGGCCCACGACGCGCTGCTGTGTATCCAGACGGGCAAGTTGATCAGCGAAACCAAGCGGCTGCGCTATAGCGGCACAGAATATATCAAGTCCGCCGAGGAGATGGGGGCCCTGTTTCGGGATCACTTGGACGATGGCGTGATTGCCGACGCGATCGCCATGACCCGGACGGTGGCAGCCAAGATTGAATCCTACGACTTAATGGGCGATCCCCGGGCGGCCACCTATCCTATTCCCCCGGGGCACACGGCGGAAACCTACCTCGAAGAGGTGTCTTGGCAGGGACTGCTGGGGCGATTTCAGACGGGCGATCGGGCTAATATTCCCACCGCGTACCAGGAGCGGATGCACTATGAACTGGGCATCATGCAGCAAATGGGGTTTTCCACCTATTTTTTGGTGGTGTGGGATTACATCAAATATGCCCGCGATCGCCACATTCCCGTGGGGCCGGGGCGGGGGTCGGCGGCGGGGAGTTTGGTAGCCTTTGCCCTAGGCATTACCAACATTGACCCCATTCACCATGGCTTGCTGTTCGAGCGCTTCCTCAACCCCGAGCGCAAGTCCATGCCCGACATTGATACGGACTTTTGCATCGATCACCGCGAAGAATTGATTCAGTATGTGACCCAAAAATATGGCAGCGATCGCGTTGCCCAGATCGTCACCTTCAATCGCCTGACCTCCAAAGCGGTGATTAAGGATGTGGGACGGGTGCTGGATATTTCCTATGGTGAAGCGGACAAAATGGCCAAGATGATCCCGGTGGTGCGGGGCAAGCCAACCAAACTTAAGGTGATGATCAGCGAAGAGACCCCGGCCCCAGAATTTCGGGAACGGCACCAAAACGACCCTAAGGTGGTGGAGTGGATTGACATGGCGCGGCGGATTGAGGGCGTCAACAAAAGCTCTGGCGTCCATGCGGCGGGGGTGGTGATTGCGCCCTTTCCCCTCGATGAGCTGGTGCCCCTGCAACGGAGTAATGAAGGAGCGGTAACCACCCAGTACACCATGGAGGATCTAGAATCCCTGGGGTTATTGAAGATGGACTTTCTGGGGCTGCGGAACCTAACGACAATTCAGCACACGGTGGATTTGATCCGTAAACATCGGGATGCCGCCTTTGACTTTGGGGCGATCGCCCCGGACATGGACACCACCGCCAATGCCAAAACCTACCAATTGCTGGAGCGCGGCGAACTGGAAGGCATCTTTCAGTTGGAATCTTCGGGGATGAAGCAAATCGTGCGGGAACTGAAGCCCTCCAATATCGAAGATATTTCCTCAATTTTGGCCCTCTATCGCCCCGGGCCCCTAGATGCCGGACTAATTCCCAAATTTATTAACCGCAAGCACGGCCGCGAGCCAATTACCTACGAAAATCCTGCCCTAGAGCCGATTCTGCAAAACACCTACGGCGTGCTGTGCTATCAGGAACAAATCATGCGCATGGCCCAGGACTTGGCGGGCTATAGCCTGGGGCAGGCCGATTTACTGCGTCGTGCCATGGGCAAAAAGAAAGTGTCGGAGATGGAAAAGCAACGGGAGCGCTTTTTGGACGGTTCGGCCAAAAACGGCATCCCCACCAAGTTGGCCACCGAGTTGTTTGACCAGATGGTGATGTTTGCCGAGTATTGCCTCACCTATGACACGCTGGTGCTGACCGTGGAGTACGGAGCGCTGCCCATTGGCAAGTTGGTGCAGGAACAGATTCCCTGCCATGTGTACAGCTTAGATCAACAGGGGGAGGTGGTGATTCAGCGATCGCCCAATATCATGACCGCGGGGAACGGGAAGTTTTTGCCTACACCCTCGAAGATGGCACGATCATTAAAGCGACTCCCGACCATAAGTTTATGACGACCGACGGCGAGATGATGCCGATTGAAGATATCTACCAGCGGGGGCTATCGGTGCTGCGGCGATCGCCCGCTCCCGGTCCGGGTCAAACGATAGATCAGTCGCCCTAGGGCCCGCAGCAAAATTTGCACTTCGTTGATCAGGTTCCACATGGGGCAATCGTTCGCCTGTCCGCCCCGATAACTAGAAGTAATTATTCCAGGCTTGGGTTGGCTACGTCCCCAGTAAAATCCTTGCCCATGGGGACTGAATTTTTGGTGCATGATTTCCTTGAGAATCGGGGCATGGCAACCAACCAAGCTGATTTCCCCCCACAGCACGTTCCAGAACAGTGGCAGTCGCTCTAACCGGGTGCGCCGAAACAGTTTTCGCCCGACACGGCGGGGTTTTAACAACCGCCAGCGCAACAGCCGCCCCTGCCAGCCACAGCGAATCTCGGTCTGAACTTGGGGCAGTCGCCGTTCGATTACCCATAACAGGAACCAAACCGTGGCATACAGCACCAGCCCAACACTGGCGATCGCCAGATCTAAAGCCCGCTTGAGCCCGCCTTGCCATCCCCTGAGGGAAGGATGGAGCGCCCGATCCACTTCGGTGCGGGCCCCATAGTTGGCAAAGCCCTGGGTTAGGGGTTCAATCACCAAAAATTGATTTAGGTTGGCAAAACTGAGCCGCTCTAAAACCTCCTGGCGCACGCTCCATAGCACCAAATCCCGCCCTTGGGAGACGATGACTTCCAAACAGAGCACCAAAACCTTCAGACCACTGCTGTCCAGCTTTTCGGTGTCGCTCAGATCAAGGATCACCCGCTGGAGATCCTGATCCTGGGGTTGGCACAGATCCTGAAAATCCTGCTGCATCAGATCGGCATCCTGATTGATCAGGAGTCTAGGAAAGCTAAACAAGGCCACGGTCCCAAAGTAAATCAGCCGCACTGCCGACGCCTTGGGCAGGGCCATCCCCGAAAGAACTACGGAAAAGCGGATAAATTTGGCCAACTCCGCTGGCGAGTGCAAAATGGTCGTTCCCTGCTGGGCATATTCTTCTGCAAGGTGCTGTTGCCGCAGGGATAGGGTCTCGGCAAACTGGCGCGATCGCGGGATCAGCGCGTAGGGCTTGGCGGGCAGTTGCTGAAATTTTTGGCGCACCTGGGGATCGCACTCGCCGATCCATAATCGGCAGCGGGCCATCCAATCGATCTCTTCTGCGGGGGTGGCAGGAAAAACGGGAGACAGGGATGGCGGTAGGGTCATCAGTGGGTGGGAATGGACTAGAACCTCCTCCTTCAGCAGTTCATATTTTTGTAACGCCACCAGCCAGCCGATCACAGTCGAAAAGGGGTAGGGCTCTAGGGCGATCGAGACATAGATCATGGAAGCCGCTGTCCCCGCAGTTGACCACAGGCCGCACTGGCCTCTAATCCTCGGGTGCGGCGAATGCTCACCGCTACACGGGCATCGGTTAAAATTTGGCTAAATTGCTGTAGGGAAGCCCCCTGGGGGCGGCGGAAGTCTGCATCGGCAATGGGGTTGTAGGGAATCAAATTCACATGGCTCTGGAACCCACGAATCAACTGGGCTAGTTGATGGGCGTGCTCCACTTGGTCGTTTACCCCCGCCAATAGGGTGTATTCAAAGCTCACCCGCCGCCCGGTCGTTGCCACATAGTCCTTGCAGTCCGATAGCAGGGCCTCAAGGGGATAGTGGTTGGCTGAGGGAATTAACTGCGATCGCAGCGCCTGGTTGGGGGCATGGAGGCTGACTGCCAAGGTGGCTTGCAATTGATAGCCCGCCAGTTGGTGAATTCGTTGGGGAATGCCAACGGTGGAAATGGTCATATTTCGCTGTCCAATGCCAATATCTTGATTTAGGCTGGCGATCGCCCCCACCACCTGCTCCAAATTCATGAGCGGTTCGCCCATACCCATGAAGACCAAATGGCTGACCCGCTGCCCAAAATCTCCCTGTACCGTCAACACCTGATCGAGAATTTCATGCTTGGCTAAATTGCGCGTAAACCCGCCCTTGCCCGTGGCACAAAAGGTGCAGCCCATGGGGCACCCCACTTGGGTAGACACGCATACCGTTAGCCGCTTGGCTGTTGGAATGCCAACGGTTTCAATGATGGCTCCATCCGCCAACTGCAATAGATATTTCACGGTGCCATCGGCAGAGCTGAGGCGGTGCTGAACCTGCGATCGCCCCACCGGCAGTTCTGCGACCTGTTCCCGCCAGCGTTTGGGAAAAACCGTCACTTCGGTCAATGAGGCAATTCCTCTTTGGTAAACCCACTCGTACAACTGCTTGCCACGATAGCGGGGCTGACCTTGGGCTTCCACCCAATCACTTAACTCAGCCAGCGATCGCCCGAGGAGAGGTGTCATCATTGTATAACCGCTATAACCACAGATGGATGAGCTTACCAATATACCAATGCCCTAACTATCTTAAAGCCAGTCTTATTCCTGAATGAGCTGAATGTTGGCAAACTGTGATCGCAACCGCTCCAACTCCCGCTGGGCATTGCTGCGGTTGCCATAGCTGCGTACCTGCACAAATCGCCGGCCCTGATAGAGGCGCTCAAAGGCATCGGGAGACACCCTGCGTACTTGAGCAAGGGTATTCACGGAAGTGGAGGGCACCAGCAGGCGAAACACCATAGGCTTAGGCGTTGGTTTAGTCGTAGCTGATGGGCTAGGGGTGGCACTAGGACTGGGTTTGGGTGACGGGCTAGGCTCCCCTAAGACCCGAATTGAGGATACACTGATGGCCTGGGCTGCCAATCCCCGTCCTCGCATCGCCGCCGAAAGGGCAGTCGCCGTTGACACCGAACTCATCGGTGCCGCCAAAATTACCGAGCGATTGCCTAGGGTAGCTGTTTGGGCCGTAGCTAGGGAACGTACCTCCCCTAGGGTTTTTTGGGCATCAGCCGTTGGCTCCACCAACACTACTGCTGCCCGGTAGGCATCGGGCACCATGGGGGTGTTTGCCACAAAGCTATGCACCACAGCCTCCAGACCCGCCTGCCGCAACTGATCTGCCCGAAAGCGGGCACGTTGCACGTCATCAAAACTACCAAAAAAGGTCAGGGAGTGTTGCAAATAACCACAGGGAACGGCAGCGATCGCCAGGAACTCTGGCAATTGGGGCAATAAATTGGCAGCCCGGCCCACAAACACACCATAGGGGCGGCTGGTCAACTGCCCACAGGTTTGGGAAGGCTGAGCTAGGGCTGGCGGAATGAGCGTCATCCCGGCTCCAGTCAGCAGTGCTACGCCTAACCACCCAGCCCTAGACGCGCACCTAGACACAAAAACACTCCCGCCGTTGGGTGGCGATCGCCCCCCAGGAAGCGATAAATTCCTCTAGCTGATGCTGACGCACTGGCTTAGTCAAAAAAGCGTCCATTCCGGCCTGCATACACCGCTGGTTCTCCTCCGTTGAATCGTTGGCCGTCAGGGCAGCAATGACGACTTGGGAGCGGCAGCGATCCTCGAGGGAGCGAATTCGACTCGTCGTTTCATAGCCATCCAAATCGGGCATTTGACAGTCCATTAGAATCAAATCAATGGGAGCTTTCTCCAACATTGATAGCACCTCCAGCCCGGTTCCAGCAAGAGCCACCCCGTAACCCAAAGATTGCAACTGGCGGACAATTACCTTTTGGTTAATCAAGTTATCCTCCGCCACCAATATCCGCAAGGATTTTGGCAGGGGTGGTCGTACCCTCGGCGGTTCATCCGCCCTGATCTGCACCGCCGTTTCCGTCCGAAAAAGCTGCCCTAGGGTTCGCTGCAACTGACTTTGCTTGATTGGACTCACTAGGTAGGCATCGTAGCTCAACTCTTCTGACTGACGAACTCGGCTGACCAGTCCCATGTTGGTGGCCAAAATCATTTTCGTGCCCACCAATTTGGGGTGCGATCGCCCCGCCAGCCACCCCAAACCCTCCCCATCGAGGTCCGTCACATACCAAATCATGACGTCAAAGGGAGCCAGTTCCCCTAACTGATCGGCTGTTACTTCCGGGGCGGTCAACACCACACTATCCATTTGCCAATCCCGTGTCATTCGCCCCAGCACCTGCCCCGTCAGCTCTGCCCGGCTAACCACCAGCACCCGCTTTCCAGCTAGGGGGGATTGCGCCGCAGGCTCCGGCAATGACCCCACCCCCAAGGGCATGCGCAGCGTAAAACACGAGCCAACCCCTAGAGTGCTCTGCACCTCAATAGCCCCCCCCATCAACTCCGCCAACTGCCGACAGATCGATAGCCCCAGCCCCGTGCCGCCAAAACGGCGACCGATCTGCACGTCTGCCTGCTCAAAGGGCTGAAACACTCGAGACACTTGCTCCGGGGTCATGCCAATCCCGGTATCCGTCACCGTCAGCTCCACCCAAATCCGGCCGTTTTCTGGCTCTGAACCGCTGGCCACCACCTGCACCGAGCCGTGCTCCGTAAACTTTACGGCATTACCCACCAAATTGAGCAACATCTGCCGCAACCGCCCCATATCGCCATAGAGCGCAGGGGGTACCGTCGGAGCGATGTAGGTTGTCAACTCCAAACCCTTGCGGTGGGCTGTGACCGCCAACAGATCCACCATATCCTCAATGCACCCTGCTAGGGAAAAATGCTCCTCTGCCAACTGCATCTGCTTGGCTTCCAGCTTGGAAAAGTCCAGCAGATCGTTAATTAACCCCAGGAGTGTCTCACCGCTTTGCCAAATCGTCGCCACAAAGTCCCGCTGCTCCGGGGAGAGGGGCGTTTCGGTTAGCAATCCGGCCATGCCCATGACCCATTAATGGGTGTGCGGATCTCGTGGCTAATGGTCGCCAAAAAGGTGCTCTTCAGGCGGGCGGACAGTTCGGCTTCCGCTTTGGCTGCCCGTTCTCGCTGGAGAATTTGGGCATTTTGCAGGGCAATACCCAATTGGTCGGCCACTTGCTCCATAAAATCAATCTCGTCCTCCCGCCAATGGCGTGGCCCGCTGCACTGATGGGCTATCAGCAGCCCCCAAAGCTGCTCCTGTTCCTGAAGAATGGGCACCACTAGATTGGCTTTAACCTGAAAGTCTTCGAGCAGGTGACGATAGCAGTCAGAAATTGTTAGGGCGTCAATGTCATCAATGGTGGTGCGGTGCCGCTGCTGGTATGCCCGCCATGCCCCTTTTTGAAAGCAGGTATCTTGCACTTTGGCCCCCAGCGATCGCCGCCAGCCTTCGCCCACCGACTCCACGACCACCTCGCCGCTCCAATCGGGGGCAAATTGATAGATCACCACCCGATCCGCCTTGAGAAACTGCTGTACTTCATGCACTCCCGTGTTGAGAATTTCGGAAAGATCAAGGGAGCGAAAAATCTTTTCGGTGATGTTGCTGATCAGTCGTGTGCGCTGGCTCTGCAGGTGCAGTTGCTCATGGTAGGCACGGTCAGCCGTGACATCCTGTGCCATCCCCATCAGTCCATCCGCAGACGGCAGAAGCTGTAGCTCCCAAAATGTGCCGTCGTAGTCAAGAGTCAGGGTTTGGGGTGTGCCATGCCAGCATTTTTGCAGGGCTTTGATAAATTCGCTATTTTCAGGCGCAAGGTCGTAGATGGAGGTGCCAATCTGAAGACGGAACCAGTTTTGTCCCTCCACATAGGTAACCTGTCCTGCCCCATTCACCAAAAACAGTACCATGGGGAACTGCGCCAATAGGTGAGGCACATCCGCCATGGGGGGCGGCTCAATTATCCAGCAGGATTCGGTCAGAGTATCCAACACCTTAACCTGCCAAAGCCTTTGGTGCCACTGGGCCATAAACTGATCGGCATGGGGGGGACGTGCCACCGGGAACACCTCAGTGCGCGATCGCCCGACCACTTGAGCCCCATGCCCCACTGCATGCCCCACTATCAGTTGGGCAAAGGATGGATTGCACCAAGTGATTTGGTCATCTGAGTCCACCACCATCACCGCAGCACTAAGGTGGATCAGGGCCGATTCAAAAATCGTAGACACGGGTGATAGCATTGAAAGAATTTCCATCTTACTGAACATTTATTAACAGAGTTTGGACACAAATAAAATGCAAAATAAATATAAATACGGTTGCTAACGAAACTGTTCGCCGTTAGCTTATCTCTATCATAATTCTGAAACTATGTCTTCTGAAACGTCCTCTGCGTTGCCCACTGCCGTGATTCCCGTACCGACCGGATTTGAAGAAATCGAGGTAGTCACCATCATTGATATCCTCCGTCGTGGCGAGGTTGGGATCACCGTCGCTGGGTTAGATAACATAACAGTAACTGGCTCCCACCACATAACCCTTCAGACCGATGTTCTACTTGACCAGGTTCTAGATTCTCCCTTTGACTTAGTTGTTCTCGCTGGTGGGCCGGGCACCAAAACCCTCCAAACCGATAATCGCGTCCGCTCCCTGTTGCAAAGGCAGGCAGAGGGGCAACGGTGGATTGGAGCCATTTGTGCGGCACCCATCGTGTTGGCACAAGCCGGGTTACTTGAGGGCAAAAATGTTGCGGCCCACCCAACTGTGCATGATCACCTTGGCGGTGCCCTAATTCGCTCAGCCCCGGTAGTTGTTGACGGCAAGATCGTCACTGGCAGCGGCCCGGGAGCCGCTATGGACTTTGCCCTCCAATTGGTTTCCCTGCTGCGCGGAACGGCGATCGCCCAATCCCTGGCCCAATCGATGCTTGTCCCTTTTTAGCCCTAGGGATCTGCACCATGCTGCTGACACAGGATTTGATGGGCTGAATCTACATGATCGCATGAGATGTAAATGAGGAGTAACTGTTAGCTTGATTTGATTCGATTGGTAGTAATGCACATTAAGGACAAGCAAATTGGAATTTTTAGCCGTTGCCAGTAATTCAATCAACTGTCCCAAATGCCATCTACTCAAATCATTAAATGCGGACTTATCTTTACGGTCAACCTCGATTCCGGTGCCAAGACCACGGACGACAGTTTGTATAGGGTGCATTGCGTCAATTAATTGATTGATATATGGATTGATAAATTGATAAATTATTGCGTGAACATCTTACGGCGATCTCGCGAGTCACAGGAGGGTCCGAGTGGCGATAATAGGCGTACATTAATTAGAAGTTTCACTAGACTCCCAGAGCCATTGAAGTCACCCCAAAAAATAAGTCGGTTGATCATTCGATTGGATAAGGCGGCAGTTGGCTCAGATAGCAGTTAGATGAGATGGGGTCGATAGCTCGTTGGAGAATTCGTAGAGATCATTTCCAATAAAGCGCACACAGACTTTGGCAATCCTCACCAGCAATATACCGCCAGAGCGTAATTTACTACACCTATTTCTGGGAGGCAAATGAGCAAGTTCTACCGAACGAATGACATTGAGCAGTGGGCAAGAAAACCGGAAAACTATCTGTACGAGCGTTTCAACCACACTTTGCGACAGCGAGTCGGGCGCTTGGTTTGTGAACCCTATCGCTCTCCGAGGAATGGAATAATCACACTGGGGCGGTCTGGTATTTTATACGTCATGACAAGGCCTCGCTACGTTTGTGATCATTAATATTTAGTGCTACCAAAGAGAGCTGTCACCACAAAAAAGTAAAAAATAACGCAGTGTAATAGTAATAATGTGGATTTTGGGGGCAACGCCGGGCATGGAGGTGAGCGTGTTAAGGGAGTGATCAGTCATCGCCCCCTTATTAAAGATTGAAAATACACAGTCATTGAGACTAGCTCATTTGATAGTATTCAGTTGGTAGTATGGTATGCCTGAAAACAATTTGGATTCAATCAAAGGAAAAGATTTTCTCGCCTTTATCCAAGATGACCTAGTACCTAAATTGTGTCCTGATCATAGGATGATCATGGATTGCCTCAACTGCCATAAAGTTGAAGGTATAGTCGAAGCCATTAGAGAAGGGGCCAAAATTTTATGCTTACCTACCTGTGCTCCTGATTTTAATTTGATTGAGATGCTGTGGTCGGTTCTCGAACACCATATTAGGTTGCTCAGACCTCAGCCTAAAAAACTACTCCTGCATTTGATCGATTTTTTTCTATGTTTATCAGAAAAGGATTCTTTTGGGAATTGGCTTAGTGAGTATTGTTGCTGTGCCACTTAATTCCTCAATTAGCTGTAGCCCTCAATGTAGCACTCAAGATATTTGGATTTTTAGAGCTGACTTGGGCAATGGAGTACGCTATAATTTAATGCCTTTGATTTAGTGCCATGGCTCTTCCCATTATTGCTATTGTTGGTCGCCCCAATGTGGGCAAATCCACCCTTGTTAATCGTATAGCGGGTGAGCAGTATGCCATTGTATTTGATGAGCCAGGGGTGACGCGCGATCGCATCTATCGACAGGCATTTTGGCGGGAGTACGAATTTACAATTGTCGATACGGGGGGGCTGGTCTTTGAAGATGATCGGGAATTTCTGCCCCTAATCCGACAGCAGGCGATGGCAGCGATTCGTGAGGCCAATGCGGTGATTTTTATTGTCGATGGGCTTGAGGGGATTAACCCTGCTGATGTTCAAGTTGCCCAGTGGCTCCGCCAGCAGACGGTGCCAGTTATTTTGGGGGTCAACAAATGCGAGTCGGCCAATCTGGGGATTTCCCAGGCAGCAGAATTTTGGCAATTGGGGTTAGGAGAACCGATTCCCTTTTCGGGGATCCATGGCAACGGCACGGGGGAGTTGCTCGACGCGGCGATCGCCCATTTCCCTCCCGTGGAAACGATTGATCCCGCACCCGATGAACTCAAGGTTGCCATTATCGGACGCCCTAACGTGGGGAAATCCAGTTTGCTCAATGCGTTCCTTGGTGAAGAACGCAGCATTGTTAGTCCGATTGCGGGCACGACGCGGGATGCCGTTGACACTGTGGTGGAGCGGGATGGCAAACGCTATCGTCTGATTGATACGGCGGGGGTGCGGCGCAAAAAGCACGTGGATTATGGGGTGGAGTTTTTTAGCATCAACCGTGCCTTTAAGGCCATTAACCGCGCAGATGTGGTGCTATTGGTGATTGACGCCCTCGATGGCGTCACCGATCAGGATCAAAAACTGGCGGGGCGAATTGATGACGAAGGGCGCGCCTGCGTGGTAGTGGTGAATAAGTGGGATGCGGTGGAGAAGGATTCTTACACCATTTATGACTTTACTGAAAAGGTGAAGGGGCGGTTAATGTTTGTGGAGTACGCGCCGATTATCTTTGTCAGCGCCCTGACCGGGCAACGGGTGGTCAAGATTTTGGATCTTGTCGATCAAGTCGGGGAGCAGCACCGGCGGCGGATTTCGACGGCGGTGCTCAATGAGGTGTTGCGGGATGCTACCTCCTGGTTGTCACCACCGGCGGGGCGGAGTGGGCGTCAGGGCAAAATTTACTATGGCACCCAAGTTTCCAGTAGCCCACCGGCAATTGTGTTGTTCGTCAATGATCCCCATCGCTTCAACCTTAACTACCGCCGCTACATTGAACGCAAGTTCCGTGAGTCCCTTGATTTTACGGGCACGCCCCTGCGCTTGATTTGGCGTGGCAAAAAGGAACGGGAAGCCGAGCGCGACCTACAATCGAAGTAATTTGAAGTGCCTTGAAGTAACCCATTGCCACCGCATCCGGTTTTTACGTCGTCATCATGCAGCCCACCGATCCTAAGAAATTTACCGAAAAAGCATGGGAGGCGATCGTCAAGTCCCAGGATATTGCCCGCCGTACGCAGCACCAACAACTGGAGGTAGAGCACTTGCTGCTTTCCCTTTTGGAGCAAAATGGGCTGGCGGCAACAATTCTGGCGGCGGCTAACGTACCAGTGCCACGGATGCAGCGGCAGGTAGAGGATTTTTTGCGCCAACAGCCCCGGGTGGCGATCGCTGAGCAACTCTATTTAGGACGCAGCCTAGAGATTTGGCTAGATCGGGCCGATGAAGCCCGCAGGTTGTGGGAGGATGAATTTATCTCAATCGAGCACATGCTCTTGGGATTGACCGATGATGAGCGCCTTGGGAAGCGACTGTTCCGTAACCACAACCTCGATCGCAAGGGATTGGAGGCGGCAGTGCGTCAGGTGCGGGGCAATCAGGCAGTGGTAGATCAAAATCCTGAAGCAAAATATGCTGCCCTAGAAAAATATGGACGGGATCTGACGATTCAAGCTAAGGACGGCAAACTTGATCCGGTAATTGGGCGGGATGACGAAATTCGGCGCGTGATCCAGGTTCTGTCCCGGCGAACAAAAAACAATCCGGTGTTGATTGGAGAGCCTGGAGTGGGCAAAACGGCGATCGCCGAGGGCTTAGCCCAGCGCATTATCCGGGGTGATGTGCCGGAGTCCCTAAAGGGTCGGACGCTGATCAGCCTCGATATGGGGTCGCTGATTGCAGGGGCTAAATATCGCGGGGAGTTTGAGGACCGGCTCAAGGCGGTGCTTAAGGAGGTGTGGGCTTCCGAAGGGCAAATTGTGCTGTTTATTGACGAGCTGCACACGGTGGTGGGTGCCGGTGCCACCCAACAGGGGGCCATGGATGCCAGTAATTTGCTCAAGCCCATGCTGGCGCGGGGGGAATTGCGCTGCATTGGGGCCACAACCCTTGATGAGTACCGTAAATACATTGAAAAGGATGCGGCCTTAGAGCGACGCTTCCAGCAGGTGTTTGTGGATCAGCCCTCGGTGGAGGATACGATTTCAATTCTGCGAGGACTTAAGGAGCGCTATGAGGTGCATCATGGTGTGAATATATCTGACTCGGCTCTGGTGGCAGCGGCGATGCTATCGGAACGATACATTAGCGATCGCTTTTTACCAGATAAGGCCATTGACTTGGTTGACGAAGCCGCGGCCAAACTCAAGATGGAAATCACCTCTAAGCCCTTGGAACTGGACGAACTCGATCGCCGCCTGATGCAGATGGAAATGGAGCGGCTTTCCTTGCAAAAGGAAGGCGATCTCACACCCGTGGAGCGCTCTGAGGCGGGGGGGAAGGTGATCTACAAAACCAAGAACAGCAAAGCCGTCCAAGAGCGGCTGCAAAAACTGACCCAAGATATGGAGCAACTGCGCCAAGAGCAGACCCGGCTAGATCAGCGGTGGCAACAGGAGCGGGATTCGATCGAACAGTTGCGATCGCTCAAGGAGCAAATTGATCAAACCAAGGTGCAAATCGAGCAGGCAGAGCGCAATTTTGACCTCAATCGGGCGGCAAAACTGAAATATGATGACCTACCCAGATTAGAAAAACTGCTTGATGAGGCGGAACTCAACCTCAACCGGGCCCGCACCGATGAAACGATTCTGTTTCGAGAGCAGGTGACCGAGGATGACATTGCCGAGATTGTGTCCCGCTGGACGGGCATTCCCCTCAAAAACTTGCTGCAATCGGAGCGGGAAAAACTACTGGCCCTCGAGGCCCATTTGCACCAGCGGGTTATTGGTCAGGAGGAAGCCGTGGGCTCGGTATCGGCGGCGATTCGCCGGGCTCGGGCGGGGATGAAAGATCCCAATCGTCCCATTGGCTCGTTTTTGTTTTTAGGGCCCACGGGAGTGGGCAAAACGGAACTGGCTCGAACCTTGGCAGAGTTTCTGTTTGATAGCGAAGCGGCTCTAGTGCGGATTGACATGTCGGAATATATGGAGAAGCATTCGGTGTCGCGATTGATTGGCGCGCCGCCGGGCTATGTGGGTTATGAGGAGGGGGGGCAGTTCTCGGAGGCGGTGCGCCGTCGTCCCTATTCGGTGGTGCTGTTTGATGAGGTGGAAAAGGCCCATCCCGACGTATTCAACATTCTTCTGCAAGTGCTAGATGATGGGCGGATTACGGACAGTCAGGGGCGCACGGTGGACTGCAAAAATACGGTAATTATCATGACCAGCAATATTGGCAGCGATCGCATTCTGGAATTCGCCGGGGATGATGCTAGGTATGAGGCGATGCAACGGCAGGTGCTAGAGGTTTTGCGGGCACGGTTTCGACCAGAATTTCTCAACCGCATCGATGAAACCGTGATCTTCCACGCCCTGACGTTGAATGAAATTCGGGCGATTACCCAGGTGCAGATTCAGCGGATTGAGTCACGCCTTGCCGATCGCAAACTTAAATTGGTGTTGACCGCCCAAGCCCGAGATTACATTGCTCAAAAGGGCTATGACCCTACCTATGGGGCCCGCCCGCTAAAGCGGGCCCTTCAGCGGGAGTTGGAAAATCCCATCGCCACCAAGATTCTGGAGGGTACCTATTCCAATGGGCAGACGATCATGGTGGATGTGGAGGGGGAGCAACTGGTCTTTACCTAGGGTGCTCAGCCCTAGAGCGGGGGCGGGGTTTCAGGGCGATCGCCGGGTGCCCCCCACAGATGGTCCAGGGTTTTAGGGAGTGGAGCACGGTGGAGCCTAGGATCACCACTGTTCCCTCACCAAGGGTAACCCCGGGAGCCACTATGGTTTTAGCCGCTAGCCATACTTGGTCTTCTAGGTGAATGGGGGCGGTGCGGAGACAAAAATCTTCCCGACCCCAGTCATGGTTGCCGGTGCAGAAGTAGACCCCCTGAGAGACACACACATCACTGCCAAGGGTGACGGTTGCTAGATTATCAATCCACACCTCTTCGCCGATCCAAGTGCGATCGCCCACCACCAACCGCCAAGGGAACTTGACCCTGATGCCATTTTTTAGCCGCACCTGCTGACCCAGTTTTGCCCCAAAGCACCGCAAAACCCAGACCTTCAGGCTAGAGAAGGGCAGCCAATCGCTCCGCACGAGGTGATCGCCTAGAACGTACCACAGCACCCATTGCCAAAGGGGCGCGCCGATGGTGTAGTCCCCCTTCTGGTAGCGATCCAGTCTCATGATGACGGCAGGTTGTAGACACTTTGCCCTGTGCCTGGCAGCAGCGTCACACTATTTGGCGGAATCTTCTGCCCCACACTGACCTCGATATCCCCACCCCAATCCTCAATGGAGAGCACCCGGTAGGACTCCCCCTCATAGTCGTAATAGCGACAGCGCTCCGCTGGGCGGGATCGCAGGTTGCCGATGCGGGTCATGGTGGCCGTGCCCGATTCCACCAGGCGGTACTCTAGGTCGCCGTAGGTCAGGCGGTCGGGCGGGTCGCTGCGAACATCGAGATCGTTCACTGTTGTGGTCAGGGTTACCTCTAGAGCGTCGTCCTCCTCCACCGATAGCCAACAAAGGCGATCGCCATCCTGAAGCATATATTCCAGCCAGATGTCGCCCCCATCGTTGTAAGTGAGCTTGCCCTCTACGGCCCAATCCACCCCAAAATGCTGTACAAAATCGCCAATTTCTAGGTTAAACAGATTTAAGCGGCGCGATCGCCCCCGCGGGAGGGGCTTGGGGCGTGCCCGTTGCCATATTAAGGCAAAAGCTATGGCCAGCCCAAAAAACAGGATCACCAAACCGATCAGCAGCCAGAAGTTCACATGCGCCTCCCAGGTAAAAAACTAGCGCACAAACAGGGGCATGACCTCTGCGGCCGTTCGCACCCCATAGATTCCCCGTTCATGGAGCCGCTTTCCCGCCTTGAGGTAGCCAAATGCTGGCCCACACACATTGGCCGCCATGCTGGTCTCATCACCCAGCGTAAAGGTATGGCTGGAAATCTTCCCTTCAAAGGTGCGTCCCGTCAGTTTCATGTGGGTGCTGAGGGGTTTTTGGGCATTGCGGGTGTCGACGACGCCCCCTACAGTTACCTGGTGGCGATCGCAAATGCCCAGTCGCTCCAACATCACATCATCGGCATGCTCCATCCGCTCCAATGTGAGAATTCCCTGGGTTTGGGCCAACAACTGCTCCACTTCATCATCCGTCATGGCTTGGGCTCGGGCCACGTCGTAGCCCGCTAAGTGGGCAATATCCTCCCGAATGGTGGCCCGATAGGCCTGCCAATTGGCAATTCCCACGCCAAATGTAATCTCCACCCGGTGCACTTCTGCAAAGCTCTGGGCCGCGATCGCCGCTGCTGCCGTTAACAGTCCAGGAGTCGCCCCGCAGCCCGTCAGGTATGTGATCCCCGCCGCCGCCAGTTCCCGATCCAACCCAAACATCAGCTCCATGGCACTGGTTCGCTTGAGGGCATCCACCAGCACCCCCCGCCAACCCGCCGCCAAAAACAAGCGGGCTACCTCCACAAAAAAAGTATTTGGCAAATTGGGCAATGCCAGGAAGAAACCTGCTACATCCGCCGCCGCCCCCAGTAAATCGGCAATACTCTGGGTTGAAGGCACCCCCATCGTTCCCACGGTACCCGTCGATTGGTACGCCGCGATCGCCCCCTTTAGATCCAACCCCTCCGGCGCATAGGCATAGCCGTGGCGATCAGCCACCGCCACCCAAGACAGCTCCCGCTTTCCCTGCAAGACCAGCGCCGCCGCCTGCCCCAACCCGCCAAAGCCAAGGATTCCAACCTTCATTCCTTCGTCCATGAATTCGTCACACATGCGCCAATTGCAACACTATAGATTAGCCGAAACCATCCCTAAAGTTGGACGAATCGCCGATCTGAAAAGAAAAGTCACAAAGTACACTAGAGTCATGTACACGTGACCCACAACCTCCCGGACTATGGCTATCGAAATTCCCGTTTTCCTCAAACCCGTCATCACCTTCTTCCATCCCGTGCTGATGACCGTGACTTTGATGATCGCTTTCTATGCCCTGTATTTGGGGGTTCAATACCGCCGCGCCCGCACCGCCGAAGGGGAAACCAAAAAAGTCATGATGGGCAAGCGCTATAACCTCAAGCACTTCCAGATCGGCTCCCTGTTCCTTGTGTTGATGGTCATGGGTAGTATTGGTGGCATGGCCGTTACCTACCTCAACAATGGCAAGCTATTCTTTGGAGCCCACCTCCTCGCCGGGTTAGGTCTTGCAGCCCTTGCGGCCCTTTCTGCGGCCCTCGCTCCCCTGATGCAGCAAGGAAAGGAATGGGCTCGAATTACCCACATTTCCATCAATGTAAGTTTGGTTGGCATCTTTCTCTGGCAAACCATTACCGGATTTGACATCGTTCAACGCATTCTCGCACAGATGACCACTACCGCCACCTAACGCAACTTCCCTCCTCCTCACAGGAGGAAGGCTTTGCGAAACCCCAGATCTCTTATAAAATAAGCTAATAAAACCAGCTAACTGTAATATTCACTGACTCGGGGAACTGCTCATGCCGCCAGAGAATGAACACCAATCGCAACGGTCGACCCCTTCAGATATCGCCGGGATTGACTGGCTGATTATGTCAGGAGTGAGCAGCCCCGAACATCATCCCGAACTCCCCACGGCTGATCCTGACCTGGATGATGAAGCATTTCTGCAATCTATCGGTCTTGATGACCCTGTTCCAGACACATCTGGCAATTTGCATTCAGATTCTCCCTCACAGATCGGTGGAATTGACTGGTTAATTGTGACCGATGTCAATGAGCGGGTGCGCACCTCAGGGCTGGATACTAGCTCAATTCCCAAAACCGCCCCACACCTCAAGTTGATCCGGAGCCTGCCATTGAGACGCTCAGTTCCCTGGATGACCTGGATCTGAAGCTGGATTTGGATTTGGATACCTCTATCTTGGCGGCGGAAACCGATTACACCCTGGGTCTGGATAATTCTGAGCTAGAACAAGAGTTAGCCAATCTCAGCTTTGATGTTCCGCCCAATATTTCTGACAATGGGCTGAGCGCTTCATCCGAAGATAACCTTGTTTTGCCGGATATCTCAGTGCCTGTTGTCGCCGATGGGAATGATGGCGGCTCCCGCGAAGATGTTGGCGAAATTGTTGCCGAAAATATGGGGATATTCATCGGAGAACTCCTGGAGGGAAGCACTCTTGATGAGTTGGGCGAAGATGAACCAGAAGGTTTAAGCTCTGCCACCCTTGAGGAATATGTCCTTGATGGGGATTTGGCTGCTGCCCCTAGTATGCAGGTTCCTAAGCCTGCCAGTGACCATGGGAGCCACCTTGGAGAGCAGCTTGCCGATCCCGTTGAGGATGGAGTGGAAGAGTTGCTAGAAGAATTGACGGAATCATCTTCCCCACTCACCACCAATACTTTTGAAGCTGCCCTTCCATCCGGGGCGTCTTTGGAGGTCGAGGGGACTCTTCAGGGATCTACTATGGACTCCGCTGCAGCTAAGACCGTTGATCTAATCCATCCGGCTGTCCATAATCCCTTGCTTGATGGTGCCCAGGCACTCCTAGATTCCGAGATTCCCGATCTCGATATCACCATCGGACGGGTGTATGAGCCTCCCTTGGAGCCAGCGGCGGCATGGGAGCAGCTTTCTTTCCAAGAGTCTGTAGACTTTGCCATCCCAACTCTGGATTGGGATACGGTGGAACCGCCCAATACCATGGAATTTGCCAGTGAGTGGAGTACCGACTCCCCACTGCCTCCGATGGCAGCAGAGTTATTAGAGCCAGTAGTTCAATCGGTGACTCAAAATGATCCTTCTTCCGATGATTGGGAAGATTCACCTATGTTGGATATTTCTGATGATCTTGGCGAAGATGATCTCGGCGAAGTTGCTCTGTCAGAGGTTGTTGAATCCCTGGAAATGGAATCCCTAGAAGCCGGCGATACACCATGGGTAGAGGCGGCGGAATTGGCGATCGCCCCCCAAGAGCAAGCAGATTCTGCCGACTCCCAAGACTGGTCTGATCAGGCACCTGATCAGGAACTCCTACATTCAGCGGCAGAGACATGGGAACTCCAGAGCATTATCGATTCCGAAATTGACCTAGATGTTGAAGGTGCAGAGGCATCGCGCGGTGATGGTAGTGACAATTTTGATGAATCGCCTGATGAATTGCCTGATGAATCGCTTCTCCAAGACTTTACCTCCATAGAGCACCTTGCCGAGATGTCCAATAATCTTGACCAAGTGCTGGAACTGGAGTCCACCTCCTATGGTGAGGGGCTGCCAGAGATCGAATCGTTGATCGCCCATGAAGCAGATGTCATTCCCGCAGTGGAGGAGTGGGGTAGAGATGCCCTGGAGTCGGATGCTGACCCCAGCAACTTCTCAGAATCGATCTCGGGCGAATCCTTTGGGTATTTTGATGACCATGGCTTAGGTGAAGGTACTGCGGCAGAACCGGAATTAGATATAAGCTATGCCAATGGAGTTTTAGAACTTGATGAATCTACCCTAGAGGAATTCACGGAGATTGAACAATCAATAGATCAGATGATGGAGCAGTCTTTGGGCGAACCTGCTACTCCGCTTTCTGAATCTTGGGATCAGTCTATGGATAGTGAATGGTCTCCTGTGGACGGCGATGCCCACGGTCTAAATCCATTGGAATCAGCGATCGCCGCTACGGATGACACTCCATCCTGGATTGCTGAGATCCCAGAACTGGAGGATCACCCCCCCCTCCTAGACTTCACGGAGTTGGAAGCCGAGATTGATGTCCAGAACGAGGCTTGGGCAGGGGTAAACATTCCTGACGCTTTGGAATCGGCGATTACCCCTACCAACGAGGAGCATGGGGCAGATGATTCCTGGACAATGGAATCTGATTTACTTGGGGAATCAATCACGGAACTCATCAGCGCTCGAAATGATATGGATCTTGAGTTCCCTGAGCTTTCCTCGGATGACTCTTGGGAGCAAGCCACAACCGATGAGTGGTTGCCGGATGAAGGGATGAGTTATGAACGTGCGCCCGGAGAGTTGGCGATCGCCGCTACGGATGACACTCCATCCTGGATTGCTGAGATCCCAGAACTGGAGGATCACCCCCCCCTCCTAGACTTCGCGGAATTGGAAGCCGAGATTGATGTTCAGAATGAGGATTGGGCGGGGGCAAACGTTCCTGACGCTTTGGAGTCGGTGATCGCCCCTGCCAACGAGGAGCATGGGGCGAGTGATTCCTGGACAATGGAATCTGATTTGCTTGGAGAATCGATTACAGAACTCATCAGTGCTCGAGATGATATGGACATCGAACTCTCGGAACCTTCCCTGGATGACTCTTGGGAGTCAGTCGCAGCCGATGAGTGGTCGCTAGAGGAGGGGGCAAACCATGGATTTGTGGCAGTGGAATCGCTGGGTTCCGACGATATGGGCTACCATGACGCTTTTGAAGCGGCGCTGACTAGTCCGTCCCTAGAAAGTTTAGAGCCTGACGAATGGGATGCGGAGATGAGTGGTGAGCCATCACTACACAGCTTGACTGATTTAGAACTTCTTGACGGAGCCGCCCACCCCCAAGATCATGTCGAAGACCTAGCATGGCAGCCAACTCCGCCATCGGCAGATGCTTCTTGGGAGATTGAGCCGCCGCTGTCGGTTCCTAGCGATGGTTCGACCACCACTTCAGGATTTGACCAAGATCTAGATACGGAGATCAAAAAACAATGGCATGAGGCAGCGGACTCCGCTATCGATGAATGGAATCCTACAAACTCCGATGATGAACTAGATGACCTGCGTTCGGCGGCAAACAGGTTTGCTCAGGGTTGGGATGTACCGGAGCCACCCGCGCCAGTTGGTGATGAAACTTCAGGGTATGTGAGTAATACCGAGTTGGTGGACTATCTGGAAAACTTTGATCTTGCCGCCGTTGAAGAGCAGGCTAAGGCAGGCACTCCCATCCACCATGCCGTGACAGAAAAAGCACCGCCACCCCCCCTGCCCCCTCTGCCCCCTATGCCAGCAAAATCTATGGCCAAGGCACCTAAACCTGAGCCGAAGCCGGAGCCTAGGAAGGAGATTCCCCCTTCCCCCCCCCAGTGGAGAGTTCACGGCGATCCGCAATCAAAAGCCCCCCCTCTAAAATCTCGCCTCTGGCAAGCATTGAGGATCTAGGCGTAGAAGTGTTCTCAACGGATGATAATACCGACTGGTC
>JAAUUH010000163.1 GCA_012031145.1 Oscillatoriales cyanobacterium SM2_2_1
AGAGTGAGTCATGAACTCCGCCGGGGCCCCTAAAAAAGGATCGGAATTTTTACTCCGATCCCAAAAAATAATGACTTAGGACACACGCAGGTGATCCTAGAGCCTAGTAGGTCTCGACGTGCCAGCGGCCCTCCGACTTCATTTGCTTCTCATAGGCCTTCCACTCCATGCCAGACTTAGCCGCCGTCTCGGTCATGAATTCATTGATGCCATCTTCCATGCCCCGCAACCCGCACATGTAGGTGTGAGTACTGGGTTTTTGCATCAACTCCCACAACTCATCGGCGTACTCTGCCATGCGGTTTTGGATATACATCTTTGCTCCTGTCTTGGTCTGCTGCTCCCGGCTTAGGGCATAGTCGAGGCGGAAGTTGCGCTTATACTTGTAAGCCATCCAGTCTAAATCAGCCTTGTACAGAATCGAAGCATCCACCGGCACTCCGAAGAATAACCATGCCGTGCCGTTAAACTGGTAGTCTTCGTGCTGCTCTTTGAACATGCGCCATAAAAATGCTCGGAAGGGGGCAATTCCCGTGCCCGTAGCAATCATGATCACCGTTGCCTCTGGGTCATCGGGCAGCAACATCTCCTTGCCAACTGGCCCTGTAAGACGCACCTCATCTCCGGCTTGGAGATTACAGATGAAGTTAGAGCAGACGCCGTAGACCGTTTCGTTCGTCTCGGGATGCTTATACTCAAGACGCTTGACACTTAGGGACAGGGTTTTGCGATCGCCATCATCACCAAGGCGAGTTGATGCAATGGAATATAGGCGCAGCTTATTGGGCTTGCCATTTTTGTCCTCGCCGGGGGGGATCACACCAATGCTCTGTCCTTCCAAATACTGGAGATCGCCGCCGGAAATGTCGAACTTGACATGGCGGGTGTCTCCCGGTGCACCCGGACGTACCAGTACCTCATTGAGGACGCATTTCGCCACAAACGGATTATTGGGACGATAAATGTTTACAGGAATTTGTTTATCGGATTTGGTTTGGGTCATACGTCTGGAGGTCAAGGGAACTTAAGGTATATGGATACTATCACTGGAGCCCAGCCTTACCCCATAGGGTTTGGGTCTTTTTAAGAATCGTCAGTTCTACGGACTGGGGGCGCTCACCTTTTATTAGCCGTGGTATAATCCATCACAAGTTTTTATGAAAAGGTAAAATTATCGATTGATTGAGATGGTTGGCTTAATGTGGTGGTTAGGCATGTTGGCTTGATGTACGAGTTAAGTGATCTTGTCGTTGAATTCATGATTCTATTGGACACGAAGCAACTTCAATGATGGTCGCTTAACGATACGGCTAAACAACCTGTGTCACTACTACAAAGGTAGGATTACAGATTTGGATTGAGTGATCGATCTTCTGCAGAAAATTTTTGTAGGATGATGGCTAGACTCTTTTCTGTTCGGTGGACTGCTCTTAGCATTAATTTAAGGCACGTCATGACATTTGCTAGATCAGCATGGTTAGTGATTGACGCCAGCAGAGCTGAAAAGTTTTTTGATTGCTTGCTTCTATTGGTTACGTTGGTGATTGGCTCTATAGGGCATTTCTCAGTTTTTGTTCAGCGTTAGTGTTTTGTGGGAGGCTTTGCTTTGCGTACTTCAGGTGCTTTTGCTCTCATTGATAGCTTGTGCCGCCAAGGAGTACGGCATGTGTTTGGGTATCCGGGAGGGGCAATTTTGCCCGTATATGATGAGGTCTATAAGGCGCAGGCACGGGGAGACCTGCACCACATTTTGGTGCGGCACGAACAGGGGGCTGCCCACGCCGCTGATGGTTATGCCCGAGCCACTGGTCAGGTGGGGGTATGCTTTGCCACCTCTGGGCCAGGAGCGACTAACTTAGTGACCGGAATCGCCACAGCCCAGATGGATTCGATCCCCATGGTGGTGATTACGGGTCAGGTGCCGTCCTATGTGATTGGTACCGATGCATTTCAAGAGACGGATATTTGGGGGATTACACTGCCAATTGTGAAGCACTCCTACGTGGTGCGATCGCCTGAAGAAGTTTCCCGTATCGTGGCGGAGTCATTTTTTATTGCCCGCACCGGTCGTCCCGGGCCAGTACTGATAGATATTCCCAAGGATATCGCCCAGAAGGAATTTGAATATCTACCCTGTGATCGGGTGGAATTGCCCGGTTACGACGGACAGAATGAGCCTATTCCTGCCGATCTGTTACGGCGGGCGATCGCCCTGTTGCGCTCAGCACAGCGACCCCTACTTTATATTGGTGGCGGAGCAATTCTCTCTGGAGCCCATCAGGAAATTGCCAAACTAGCCCAGCGGTTCCAAATTCCAGTGACCACGACCCTGATGGGCAAGGGTGCCTTCGATGAAAATCATTTTCTTTCTGTAGGGATGTTGGGAATGCACGGCACAGCCTATGCCAACTTTGCGGTGCAGGGTTGTGATCTGCTAATAGCTGTTGGGGCCCGATTTGATGATCGGGTTACGGGCAAGTTAGATGCTTTTGCTCCAGCAGCCGAGGTCATACATATAGACATCGACCCAGCTGAGGTGGGCAAAAACCGTGTACCCACGGTGCCCTTAGTAGGAGATGTGCGCCATGTGTTGCAGGAGTTGTTGGATGCCACCAGCTACGAGGAAGAACTGCTTACCCGCGCTTGGTTGGAGCAAATCAAAGAGTGGAAAGAGGACTACCCGCTACAAGTGCCCGTATATAGTGATGTGCTGTCGCCCCAACAGGTCATCGCTGAATTTGCGCGGCAGGCTCCAGAGGCGTTTTATACCACCGATGTGGGGCAACACCAAATGTGGGCGGCCCAGTTTCTTAAAAATGGGCCTCGGCGGTGGATTTCTAGTGCTGGTTTGGGAACCATGGGTTATGGGATGCCAGCGGCCATGGGCGTAAAAGTGGCGCGCCCCCAGGATGCGGTTGTTTGCATCAGTGGTGATGCCAGCATTCAAATGAATATTCAGGAGTTGGGGACTTTGGCCCAATATGGCTTGGCGGTTAAAGTTGTGATTATCAACAACGGCTGGCAGGGCATGGTGCGTCAGTGGCAAGAGCGATTCTATGATGAGCGCTACTCGGCTTCAAATATGGAAGCGGGGATGCCGGACTTTGTGAAGCTGGCAGCAGCCTTTGGTATCCATGGTGTGCAGGTCAGCGATCCTAGTAGTCTAGGGGCAGCGGTGGCTGATATTTTGGCCCATCCGGGGCCGGTCTTAGCAGATTTCTTGGTGCGACGAGATGAAAATTGTTATCCCATGGTGCCACCTGGGGCCAGTAATTCAGAGATGGTGGGCTTGCCAAATCCTAGGCAGCGTAGCTTAGCCTAGGGCTGGCTGTCATGTCGCAACTCCGCCAAAATATCATTACGAAGGATTGGGTGGTGTTTGCGACATCTCGGGCAAAGCGTCCCCATGATTTTGTGCGATCGCCAGATAGAACCTTGGTCGATGCACCGATATCAGACCCCCGTTGTCCGTTCTGTGAGGTACCGCCGGAGGAGGAAGAATTTCTCCGTTTAGAGCAGGACGGGCGTTGGCAGGTGCGGGTTATCGCCAATCGATACCCAGCCCTATCACCCCGGGGCGATCGCCTCTGGCAGACTGACGGCATCCACCGCTCGATCAGCGGGGTGGGCTACCATGAAGTGCTGGTCGAGCATCCCCAACACAACCTGACGATCGCCCTGATGTCCCAAAGCGATGTCGTGACCATTCTCCAGGCCTATAGGCAGCGATACCAGCAAATCCGCTATGACCCGCGGATTGAGTCGATCATTATTTTTAAAAACCATGGAGAGCCGGCCGGTGCATCTCTGATCCATCCCCATTCCCAGATCGTCGCCACACCAATTGTGCCCTCCCAGATTCGGGTACGAATGGCAGAAGCGATCGCCCACTTTGATGACAGCGGTCAATGTCTTTACTGTTTTACGCTTCAGGATGAGCTGCGTTCTGGAGAGCGGATTGTAATGGAGACAGAGCATTTTGTGGCGTTTATCCCCTATGCGGCCCTATCGCCGTTTCACCTGTGGATATTTCCGCGCCGTCACGCCTCATCCTTTGACGGTATTAGAGATGGGGAACTGGTGGATTTGGCCAATATCCTACGCACCATCCTGCAAAAACTCTACTATGGGCTGCAGAATCCAGCGTTTAACTTTACAATCCGCTCAATTCCCACTCACGAAGGGGAAGTGGAATACTTCCACTGGTATGTCGCAATCGTGCCCCGAGTTTCTAAGGCGGCAGGATTTGAAATGGGTAGCGGTATGTATATCAATACTTCTTGGCCAGAGGATAGCGCGGCATTTTTACGGTCTGTGGTGGTGCCATAATTCCCGTGGGTGAGGCGTTGTAAGTGGCTCTCGCATACTTTTGATAAATTGACACCATTGCCTCAGAGTAACAGGTCAGAGTAATGGGAAACAGAAAAGCTGCCAATATAAAAAAGGCCTTACTAAACTGAAATTCCTATGGGCAGCCTTGGTTTCAAGTATTGCTTTCAAACTTGATGATGGGAATGGAATTTAGTAAGGTTAGGGAACGGCTTCCATTCCAGCTATTTGCAGGAGCCATGCTTAAATGCCACAGCACCAGTCGA
>JAAUUH010000164.1 GCA_012031145.1 Oscillatoriales cyanobacterium SM2_2_1
CTTTGGGGTAGCGGTGGAAACCCTGGCCCGCAAGTACATCTGTGGGGCCAATTTGGCGGAGGCGCTCAAAACCATCGACCGGCTGCGGCGCGATCGCTGTTCTTTTACCATTGACCTGCTGGGCGAAGCGGTAATTAGTGAAGTCGAAGCTCAGCAATATTTGCATAACTACCTGAACTTGATGACCGAGCTGGGGACCCACGCCCGAACCTGGGAGCGCCAAGCGCCCGATTTGCCGCCGGTGCAGGTTTCAGTAAAACTGAGTGCCTTCTACTCCCGCTTTGATCCGTTAGATCCCGATACCACCTACGCGCGGGTAAGTGAGCCAGTTCGGGTGTTGTTGCGCCATGGGGCAGCCTGCGGCTGCGGCGTGCATTTCGATATGGAGCAGATGGCGTTTAAGGATTTAACACTGAAGATCCTGCAGCGGGTATTGACGGAACCAGAATTTGCCGATCGCACGGACATTGGCATCACAGTGCAGGGCTATCTGCGGGATAGTTATCGGGATTTGGAGCAGTTGCTTGTCTGGGCTAGGGAGCGCGGGCGACCAATTACCGTGCGGTTGGTGAAAGGGGCCTACTGGGATCAGGAGACGATCAAGGCCTACCAAGAGGGTTGGGCCCCACCCGTGTTTCAAGATAAGGCATCTACCGATGCCAATTATGAAGCGCTGATGGAGCTGTTGCTGTCCAACCATGGGGTGCTCTACGGGGCGATCGCCAGCCACAATGGACGCACCCTAGCAAAGGCGATCGCCCTAGCGGAGCAATATCGGGTGCCGCCCCGGGCCTTTGAGGTGCAGGCGCTCTATGGCATGGCCGAAAAAACCATGAAAACCATTGCCCAGATGGGACACCGTGTCCGAATCTATTGCCCCTACGGCGAACTGATTCCGGGAATGTCCTACCTGATTCGGCGACTTCTGGAAAATACGGCCAATAGCTCCTTTGTGCGTCTGAGTGCTGGGGAAAAGCCCCTAGCTGAGCTATTGGCTCCGCCTGTGATGTCGGAACGGGATCGGGCTGCCACCGCCGTAGTGGGCGTGACCTTCGCTAACTTTCGCAATGCCCCCAATCGGGACTTTGCCATGGACGGGCTGCGCCTGTCCTCCCAGGAGGCCCTCAACCACGTGCGATCGCAATTTGGCCAGACCTATACACCCATGATCGACGGGCAATTTCTCCCGGAAGACGAATTGGCGCAATTTATCGATTCGGTTAACCCCTGCTGCTCAGCGGAGGTGGTTGGTCGGGTCGGCATGGCTAATGTGGCCCAAGCGGAACGGGCGATCGCTGCGGCCCAAGCCGCCTTTCCCGCCTGGCAAAAACGCCCCGCGCCGGAGCGGGCCAACCTGCTGCGCCGGGCTGCCACCCTGATGGAGGAACGGCGCGCCGAGCTGTCGGCATGGCTGGTTTATGAGGTGGGCAAACCCGTCCGGGAAGCCGACGGGGAAGTGTCTGAGGCCATTGACTTTTGCCGCTTTTACGCCCAAGAAATGGAGCGTTTGGCCGCACCCACCCGACGACCGGTTCCGGGGGAGGAAAATGATTATTTCTACCAGGGGCGGGGGGTGACCGTGGTAATTGCGCCGTGGAATTTCCCCCTCGCGATCGCCCTAGGGATGGCTGTGGCAGCCTTAGCAGCGGGGAATACCGTGATTCTCAAACCCGCAGAACAGTCCTCCGTCATTGCGGCCCGATTCACCAAAATCCTGCTGGAAGCCGGATTGCCCGCCGGGGTTTTCAACTATCTTCCCGGTGAAGGTTCCCACGTGGGGCCCACATGGTCACCCATCCCGCTGTGCACCTAATTGCCTTTACTGGTTCCCAAGAGGTGGGGTGTCGCATCTATGCCGAGGCCGCGATCCTGCGTCCGGGACAAAAGCACCTCAAGCGGGTCATTGCTGAAATGGGGGGCAAAAACGGCATCATCATTGACGAAAGCGCCGACCTAGATCAGGCAGTTGTTGGCGTGCTCCACTCTGCCTTTGGCTTTGCCGGTCAGAAATGTTCGGCCTGTTCACGCATCATTGTGCTGGCTCCGGTTTACGAATCCTTTGTCCAGCGTTTGATTGCGGCCACGCGATCGCTGATCATTGGCCCTGCCCACCTACCCAGTACCCAGATGGGGCGGTGATCGATGCTCCGGCCCAGCAAAAGCTGCTCGCGGCGATCGCCCAGGGTAAGGACAGTGCCACCCTCTCCTACAGCGGGGTGGTGCCCAGCGATGGCTTCTATGTGCCGCCAACCATTTTTACGGACGTGCCCCCCGACCATCCCCTAGCCCAGGAAGAACTCTTTGGCCCAGTGCTGGCCGTAATCAAAGCGGATACCTTTGATCAAGCCCTGGCGATCGCCAATAACACCCCCTATGCCCTTACCGGCGGACTCTATTCCCGCACACCCTCCCACATCCAGCGAGCCTATCAAGATTTTGAAGTTGGCAACCTTTACATCAACCGGGGCATCACCGGGGCCCTTGTAGATCGGCAGCCCTTTGGTGGTTTTAAGCTCAGTGGCATTGGTTCCAAAGCGGGCGGCAAGGATTACCTCTTGCAGTTCCTTGAACCGCGTACCGTCACCGAAAATACCCAGCGGCAAGGGTTCGCGCCCTTAGATGCGCTAGAATCACCCCATGATTGACCCGCACAAACTATTTCCCTTTGAGCTCGATCCCTTCCAAAAGCAGGCGATCGCGGCACTGAATGCGGATAAGTCCGTCGTGGTCTGCGCCCCCACCAGCTCCGGGAAAACGGCGATCGCCGAATATGCTATCTACTGCGCCCTAGAAAAACAACGGCGATTGTTTTACACCACCCCCCTTAAGGCCCTTTCCAACCAGAAGCTGCGGGACTTTCGTCACCTGTTTGGGGAAGAAAATGTCGGGTTACTTACCGGTGATACCTCCATCAATCGCGAGGCTCCCATTTTAGTGATGACCACCGAGATTTTCCGCAACATGCTCTATGGCACCCCCATTGGCGAAGTGGGCACATCGGTTTTTGGCGTCGATGTGGTCGTCCTCGATGAGTGCCACTACATGAATGATCGCACCCGTGGCACGGTCTGGGAAGAATCGATCATCTACAGTCCTCCCAAAATCCAGCTCCTGGCCCTATCTGCCACCGTGGCCAATAGCGTCCAACTCTGCGAATGGATCAGTCGTGTCCACGGTGACACCGAACTGGTCTATTCCGAATACCGCCCCGTGCCCCTAGAGTTTCACTTTTGCAACAGCAAGGGCTTTTTTTCCCTGCTCAATGAGCACAGGCAAATCAACCCCCGCCTCAAGCTCCGTCCCCATGGTCGTAGTCGCGCCGCCAAGGGAGCCAGTGCCACCGCCGATCGGGACTGCCCTAGCCTTGCCGCCGTGATTACCCACCTGCGCCAGCGGCAAATGCTGCCCGCGATTTACTTTATTTTTAGCCGTCGGGGCTGCGATCAGGCCATGGCCCAACTCAGTGAACTGGTTCTAGTGGATGGCGATGAAGCCCAGCAGATCGGCCAAGTTCTGCAAAACTTTGTGCGCGAAAATCCCGAACTTAACCGCCCCTCTCCTATCCTCACCGCCCTGAGTCGGGGCATCGCTGCCCACCATGCCGGTATTTTGCCCGCATGGAAAGGACTGATTGAAGAATTATTCCAAAAGGGACTAATTAAGGTCGTCTTTGCCACCGAAACCCTGGCCGCGGGTATCAATATGCCCGCTCGCACCACCGTGATCTCCAGCCTCTCCAAACGCACTGATCGCGGACATCGACTACTCACCGCCTCCGAATTTTTGCAGATGGCCGCCGGGCCGGTCGGCGCGGCATGGACACCGTTGGCTATGTTGTCACCCTGCAAACCCCCTACGAAGGGGCTAAGGAAGCAGCCCATCTGGCCACCTCCCCTGCCGATCCCCTGATCAGCCAATTTACCCCTAGCTATGGCATGGTGATGAACCTGCTCCAAACCCACACCCTCGAACAGTCCCGGGAACTGGTGGAGCGCAGCTTTGGGCAATACCTTTCCGATTTGACCTTAGCACCCCAATTGGAACGCCTTGACGAGCTATCGGGTCAGATCACCGCCATTGAGACCGAATTGGCGGCAGTGGATCGCCATGCCTTTGAACACTACGAAAAATTGCGCGATCGCTGCGGGAAGAAAAACGCCTGCTTAAACTGCTTACCCAGCAGGCCGAGGAGCAGCAGCAACGGGATCTGGCTACCTATGTCCCCTATTTGCTAACCGGCACTAGCCTTTTGTTTCAAACCCAACGGGGCACCCTGCAAACTGCGGTTCTGATCGCCAAGATTCCCAGTTCTGGGCAATTTCCCTGGCTGGTCTGTCTCGGTCTAGATAACGGCTGGTATGTCCTGAGTCACAAGGATATTCGGGTGATCGGTACGGAAATCCCCCAACTTACCGACTACCCCTACCCCGCCGAATTGACCCTCCGCCCCGGTAGTTTCCTCCGCGGCACCGGTCAAACCGCCGCAATCACCGCCCTCCTCCGAACCATGAGCGAACCGACTCCCAACCCGGAAACGACCACGCCCCTGTCCCGCTGGCTCAGATCCTTCTCGCCCG
>JAAUUH010000165.1 GCA_012031145.1 Oscillatoriales cyanobacterium SM2_2_1
CTCACCCAGTAGCCCTAATGACTCAATGGGTGCGGGCAGAAACTCCCCCCCGCCAGTCGAGGATCTGCACTAGGAGCAAATATCCGCCCCCCCAAGAGCACAGCTAGGATCCCGGTGAACACTGCCACCCATTGCGATCGCGTCATCATTTCAGTTTCGGTTTAATAATTACCCACATACTTAACCTACATCTAACGGGTCAATTTTGATGATCTACTGCCCTACCCAATGACCTGCGGACTGCTTTTAGTGGTAATCAATCTTTTGGGATAATATGTTTTGTGCCCTATCAAGGGTGCGGTCCGAGGGAACCCATTGCTGAACTGAGCGTCAGACCGGCATGAAGTGGCGCGCCGGCCACCAGCCCAGTTTAGTCCTTGGTCTTTTCGGAGTACATCCATGAGCTACAGCATTCCTCTGTCCCAGTTCCCATCCCCAGTGTTTCCCCGTTCTACTCCCCCTGCCTGTGACAAGATGCTGACGGCTGACCTAGTGCGCCTTTGCCAGCAGGGAGTCCAGCGGAATCAGACAGCTTTTGCCGAGTTAATGCGGCGGCACCAGTCCCATGTGGATCATTTGCTTTATAAATTGGCCCCGGATTGGTCAGACCGGGCTGACTTGGCCCAAGAAGTTTGGCTGCGGGTTTTTCGCCATGTGCACCGTCTCCAAGAACCGGAAAAATTTCGCGGTTGGGTCAGTCGTATTGTCACAAATTTGTTCTATGACGAATTGCGCAAGCGAAAGCGAATGGGGACACCAATTTCATTGAATGCGCCGCTGCAAACCCACAGTGGTGATGAGATTGAATGGGAGTTGCCAAGCCCAGATCCGAGTCCGACGGAACACCTTTCTGCCCAGGAGTTTTATGAACACCTGCACCGGGCGATCGCCACACTACCACCGGATTTTCGCCAGACGATTGTGCTGCGGGAAATTGAGGGGCTGGCCTATGAGGAGATTGCCAAAATTACTGGGGTTTCCCTAGGCACGGTAAAGTCGCGCATCGCTAGGGCTCGGGCTAAGCTTCAAGCTGAGTTGCAACCCTACCTTCACAGTTCCTAACTGACCATCACCCTGGATCGAATCATATAGATCGAGTCATATAGATTGATACGATTTGTAAACGGTCTCCCGCATTTTCATGTATTCCACAGTTATAGATAGCGAGCTAGTCCCATGACTCCGGAACAATTTGAACTCCTCAGTGTGTACCTTGATCAGGAAGCTTCTCCCGAAGAGCGCCAACAGGTTGAGCAATGGCTCAGTATCGATCCCCATTTTCGGGCTGTCTACCAGCAGCAATTGCGGCTTCGCCAAGCACTGATTGCCCTTCCTACGCCCCCTGTCGATACATCCTATGTCATGGCGCAGGTGCTGGATCGCATTGAACGGCGATCGCGGTGGCGTTGGCTTTGGGGCAGTGTGGGAGCGGCCTGCCTAGCGGCGGCGAGTGTGGCCGGCACTCTTTTGATTCCTCCCAGCTCCTACTCCTTGCGTCCGGAACTGAGCCAGTTGAAGACTCCTGTCACGGAGGAAGAACCCCTCAAGCTAGCCATGGAGCGACCAATCGTGCCGATGCCCAAGGCGATCCCCAGCATGGTTCGGGAAGCACCCTAGAACTTCGGTATTTTGTTCCGAATTTTTTTGGCATACCATGATCTTTGTGCAGACCTGTTGGATTAAATCGCTATGAACAATCGTCTCAAACGTTCACTGCTCTCAGTTGCTCTTGTGCTGATTGGGGGAATCATTGGCGCGTGGTCGGTTTTTGCCAGTATGGGTTACACGGCAGCGCCGATTCCCCAGATGGCTTCCCTGAGTGCGACCCCCATCCTCTCCCAAGCCATGGAGGCTGATACTAAGGGGGCGCGCCTTCCCAGTGCCAATTTTATTGCCGATGCGGCCAATCGCACCGGCCCGGCGGTGGTTCGAATCAATGCCTCTCGCACAGTGGCCGCACAGGATGAAATGCCCGAGATGTTTAGCGATCCGTTCTTCCGGCAATTTTTTGGTGATGAGTTTGGTGTGCCGCGCGCGATGCCCCGTGAGCGGGTTGAGCGTGGTCAAGGATCGGGATTTATCATTAATAAAAATGGCCAGATCATCACCAACGCCCATGTGGTAGAGGGGGCAAATCGGGTGACGGTGGTGCTCAAGGACGGGCGGCAGCTAGATGGCAAGGTCTTGGGCTCCGACCGCCTGACCGATATTGCGGTAGTGCAGGTGAAAGCAGAAAATTTACCTGTCGTTAGCCTTGGCAGTTCGGAGAAGCTGGTACCCGGTCAATGGGCGATCGCCATCGGTAATCCCCTTGGTTTAGATAACACCGTGACCGCAGGTATCATTAGTGCCATTGGTCGAAGTAGCGGCCAGGTGGGCATTGACAAGCGGGTGAACTTCATCCAAACCGATGCGGCAATTAATCCGGGCAATTCCGGTGGGCCGTTGCTTAATGAGTTTGGAGAAGTAATTGGTGTCAATACCGCCATCATTCAAGGGGCCCAGGGTTTGGGATTTGCCATTCCCATCGAAACGGCCCAGCGTATTGCCAAACAGTTGGTAGAGCGCGGGTCGGTGAATCGAGCCTATTTGGGGTTGCAGATGCGAACCATTGATGCTGAATTGCGCCGTCGTCTGAGCGAAGATCCCAACGCTCCTTTCCAAGTGGCCCAAGACCGTGGGGTGCTGGTGGTTCGTGTCGTGCCCGACTCCCCTGCTGCCAAGGGTGGTATCCGAGTCGGAGATGTGATTCTCAAGGTTGATGGTGTGGAGGTGCAAACCGCTGAAAGTGTCACCCAATTGATGGAAAGCAAATCCGAGGGCGATCGCGTCCGGTTGGAATTGCGCCGTGGGGAGCAGCCAGTTAATCTGACGGTGGAAGCGGGGCAGTTCCCTGATCGGTTCCCGAGCTAGGCAGGGCTGTAAGTAGGAGCTTAAGTTTAAGTTGGATCAGCTGCATCTGAGCCAGCCCAATCTCCACTTCTCCCTCTAGCACCACACCAGTTGTCACCAAGCGGTCAAGCAACTCTAAGATAGAGCACTGACTGCTTGGCTGACCAGGATAGTAGCTACCTCGGGGGGGAAGCAATTGCCCAAACTCGCCCAGGTCAAGATTGAGCTGATTGGGGTCAATGTCTAGAACCTCACAAAGATTGAGAATCTGATGCTCAAGGGCTTGCAGACTATCTCCAGCCCGCTGCATCTCTGCCGCAGTTAAAGCACCCGCATCCATGCGGCGCAAGATCTGGGCTTCCATCAGTTGCCGCAGCAGCTCTGCTAAGGAAAGAACTAAAGGTGCGAGTCCAGCCTCTTGGGCCATCGTACTTAGCGCCTCCAGCGGCTAAAAGCGTCATAGAAATGAATCCGCGCAATCCCGAGGGTGCGAAGTTGCCGTTCTTTTTCACCCCGTGCTTGAACCTCAAAAAGGTAAACGCCCGATGAATGGGGGTTCTGAACAGGACGCAGCGATACCCGCAGACGGTAGGGGCCAGCGAGGGGCTGGCGAAAAATAATGCGAACGCCAGAATGACTGGTCTCTAGTAGGGGAGAAACATCAATGGGCAAAAGTTGGTTAGTGTCTAAGGCAACGGCGGTTTCGGCAATTACAAATTGGATGTGATCGGGCGACGGCAATTGTTGGATCACGAGTTCTTGCAGTCCTACCCCGGTCTGCTCTCGACCGTCTAGGGTGAAATAATAGGTAGCACTACGGGATTGGACTGTATTGCGGGTAGTCTCGGCATCCTCTAACAGGGGTGGGCGTTCAAAGGCAAATGCCGCCGTGGGCGCAAGCATGAGTGAGAAGATAATTAGCCAAGATCGCATGGAATCACCTGAACATTGGCGATCGCAGTATAGCGCGTTAATTCGGCGAGAAGTCCTGGGTCTGGAAAATGGATAAGCATGAATGCCAAAAAACTCATTTTCGATATTGACCAGTTTAGGATCATCACATGAAGGGCACTTCGAAAAATCAAGTTCTTATCGAGAATGAGTACCATAGGATAGGCGTTCTAAAATTAATGTATTCGCAATGAAGTAATCAATTGAGATGCCCTAAATATGGAGAGTCAAAAAAAACGAGAATGTTGAAGGATGGAGAGCAAAAATTAGTTGTCAAGACCAGCAGGATAACACTTCACGTTCAGACCGCCCTGGAAGCGTCTTGACACAACGCAAATATTTCAATTACGAGCGCATTGTCAATGCGAACATAGGGAGCCTTTCCAGCAAGCACCTCATCCAAACATCAGGGCAACGTATCCGCAACGCCCCAATAAGAACAGATGTAATGAGGGAACTCGCAAATGGGAGAGGTCAAGAACTGATAAAAAAAAACAAATTCCATGGGTATCCCCATTCCAGAAACAGCGACGACTGCGCTGAATTATTAATGTCGCCAGCATCGGCTATCTTGTTTCAATAGCATCAATTCTGATCAT
>JAAUUH010000166.1 GCA_012031145.1 Oscillatoriales cyanobacterium SM2_2_1
ATCCTAGACCCCCCCCTTCCACCAGTTGCCAGTTTCCCAAGCGCGCCCGAGATTGCCACCCCTCGGGAATTACTCGATCCGGTGGTACCCAAAGATAGATATTTGGTTGAGCCTTAGGAAACTCGACCATCGCCCGCCCCAGATGGGGCGCATAGAAACTTAACAGCACCCAAGTTTTGTGGTCATCCCCTAGTAATTCCCGATCCGGTAATACCAGATCCAGCGGTGCATTGGGGATCGCCGCCCGCTGCCATTGTTCTCGAAAGTCTCGGCTGTAGTCATCCCACAGCCCCATTGAGCCGCTGAGGGCGATCGCCAGCCATGCGGGCAATAAAAAACGCCACACCCCTCCCTTAGGCTTAAAAACCAAACACCCCAGCCACCCTCCGCCCAACATGACCGCCAGCGGGCGGTAGGTCAAGATTTCGGGAATAGGAACGAATATCGGGACGATCACTGCCGCCAAGAGCAGCAATCCGCCTAGCCCCAGTGCCCCCCATCGCCAAAATTTTTGCCAGCGCTCCTCCCTAAGCGCAACCGCCGCCAGCAGTGCCAGAAATGGCAGCAACTGCAGGGCATAGTAAGGCGTACGGGTGCGGAAACTACTGAGCAGCACCAGAAACATCAGCGGGTATCCCACCCATAGCAGCACCTTGTCCCCAAACCGCTCCCGCCCCACCCGCCATGCCCCAAACCCACTCAGCAACACCCACGGCGCTCCATTGACAGGGATATTCCAGAGATAGTAAAACCAGCCCCGATCATAGGTATTGGTCTCGTGTAGGTAAAGCAACTTGCCAAAAAGCTGCGCAAGGGGTATGTTTCCATATACCCAAACACTCAGCCCCAGCCATAGCAGCACTGGCACTGCCCCCAGCACAACCCCAAGCCCCAGCCAGCCATAGCCCCAGCGGCGATAGTGGTATAACAGAAACGGCGCCAAGGCCATGGGGTAGAGCACCACCATGAAACCCTTGATTAAAAAACCCCATCCCCAAGTGATCCCGGCGAGGATTCCCCAACGTGGCGAAGACTGCAGTACCCGCAGCAAAGCCCAGATCCCCAGTAACTCTACCGCTACCAAAAGCATATCCTGGGTGGCTAAACGGGCGTACTGCACCCATAGCACCATCAGCATCAGCAGGGCACTACCTAACCGCGCCACCGCCATCGAACCCCAATATCGCCCTATTTCATAGGTCAGTAGCACCGAGAGCATCGCTCCCACCAGACTGGGAAACCGCGCTCCCCACTCGGTTACACCCCATAGTCCATAGGAGAGCGCCATCAGCCATTGGCAGCCAATCGTGCGATCATAAAGGGGCTGCCCCCACCAAGACACCGTAATCCAATCTCCGGTTTCCCAAATCCAACGGGCTTGGGCGGCGTAGTAGCCCTCATCGTGGGCCATCAAACTTGGGGTGCCGGCCGTCAAGAGCAAAAGCGGTAAGGAAAACATCAGTAGTCCCAGACGATCACGAACCGTCTCGGGCAGTTTAGACCAGCGACCCAACACCCGTCAGTCCTGCTAGTCGTCGATATACGGTGGTTAGGGCAGTGCGATCGCCCACATTGCCAGGGAACAGTACCACCGGCATGGCCCCAAAACGTGGATGATCGGAGGGCGTGGTTACCACCGAAACCCCTGGCAAAATTTGCCCCAAAAGCCGCGCCGTCGCCAAATTCAATCCCGCACTCAAGGTGTCGTTAGAAGTAATCCCACCCTTACTAATTAAAAAACCTAGGGTTTTGGGTAGCCCCTGAATCACCGCCATTAAGGTTTGAGAGACCACCTGCCCAAAGGCCAGGCGCTCCGAGCGGCTGGCAAAGGTTAGCTCCTGTCGACTGGTGTAAATCAGAACCGTCATTCCCTGTTCGTGGGCGGCGATCGCCCCCATAAGCACCTGCTGCTGGATCTGTTTGGCCCGATCAGCCAGATCCGGCGTCATGGGCACCTCTAGGGTCACTATGGTCTTACCGACCTCCGCCGCCACTAGATCCTGCACCTGCTCTGTTGTCAGCCGCACATGGGATCCGACTAAGATTGCCCCCGGATGATCGGAATGCCGATAGGATGCCATCGTCGCTGCCGATACGGGTTGGGGTGGTAGTTGGGCCAATGCTGTCAGCCAACTAGCCGCACTACGAAATAAATAGCGCTTTCCCCGTCCCACGGCAGTTAGTATATCTGCCGCAAACCGATCTAAATCGGACTGCACCTCGCCATCTACAACCGCGCAAGTATTACCTGTCAATGCCATCAAGCGCTCCACACATCCCTGACGGATATCCGTTAGCTGAAATCGCTCCACGCGATCGCGTCCGATGCGACCCGACGTCTTCTCTGCGACGTAATCCGGCAAGAAACTATGGTGGTAGCCAAATACTGAGTCCCTAGCAAACTCTGTCTCATGAACAGGCGTCGGCACCCCATTCACCATGAGGTAGTGCACACTGTCGCGGGTAAAGCGCCCCCCCTCAAAGAAAGCTGGCACCAAAAAGTGGGCATCAAACCCACCCATTTCCGCAGCTATGACGTCGGTTTCGACGGGGTAATGCCCCCTCAGCGTTGAGTCCGAGCGGCTAACCACCAAAAAATCTCTTATTCCGGTCTCGGCAAGCACTCCCTGCAACGCCCTACAAACTTGCTGAGTCACGGTAGCCGCCGACTCTGGCTCAAGGGCCCGGGTATTGGTCAATATGAAAAAAATTGGCGACTGGTCTAAGAGTCCTTGCATTAGGGTGTCCCGATCCCATCGGGTCAGAAGCAAGCAGCTATGTACCGTTTGGGAACCGGTCGGGTCATCGTCTAGGACGATGATCTTAGTCATTCCACTCTCCTCGCGGGGGAACTACAGGATTCATCGCTAAGGGACGAGAACGATCCGCTTCCTTGGTTGCCCGCCGGTGTAACCATTGACGGATCGCCGTATCAATGATCTGCTCAGGGTCACCTGACACCTCCGCCAGTTCCGCCAGCAGGGCAGGGTCAATGACGACCGGCTTGCGGAGCAGCGGCTCGTCGAGCTCTTCAGAAGTTGGTATAGGTTCGTCCGTCATGATTTATCTAGAAGTCTAGAGAGCTGCGCCGAGGCCCGTATAGGAACCGTAGAAAAACAAGCCGACTACGACCAAAACCCCAGTTCCGGCCACCGTAGCCACCAACCACAAAGGAATACGTCCGTTCTGCATGGTTTTCCCTCCCTAATTGAAAAAGTAGCTAGAAAATAACAAGACGGTGACAAACACTAACAAAAGACCCAAAAATAGTGAAGTGCGATTTAGCTCAACGGGTTGACTATTGGGATTCTTATCTGCCATGACCTTCTCTCCAAAACTCCAAGATAAACAGAACGAATCGTAAACTAACGGCTGAGAAATTGCATGGCACTAATCGCGCCGATAAAAAATACGGTGGGCACACCGAGGGCATGAACAGAGAGCCAACGAACTGTGAAAACAGGATACTGAATTGGCTGGTTCGGATTTTGGGACATAGCTGGTGAAACCTCTTTTTTACTTGCTCAGGGAAGGTATTTCTTTGACTGCGTTATAGCGATCACGCACCACTGGGACATCCTGTTGTTCGGGAGTGTAGTATTGGTCGGGACGTGGGGTACCGAAAACATCGTAGGCTAGTCCGGTACTGACAAACAACCAGCCGGCCAAAAAAAGGGCGGGGATCGTCAAACTATGGATCACCCAGTACCGAATACTCGTGACAATATCGCCGAAGGGACGCTCTCCCGTAGTTCCTGCCATAAAACCTCTTTAGAATTTGTTTCAAAAATCTATATTAGTGCCTAACACCATACCATTGACAGGCATCCGTCACAAGTTTTGCTATGGTTCTCTCCCCCAATTTTCGGTGTGTTCGGCGATTGCGGCGATCGGAGCGACTGGAGCTATTGCGGGGCAGTCACTATGGCTTTGCGGCCCAAGGCACGGCAGTGATATCGGCACCAGAACTCGCAGCGGTTCAGCCGGAAGAGGTATGGGTTGTTGCTGAGGCGGGGGAACTTTGTGCTGCCTTGGAAGTACCCCAGTTTGAGCAGTGCCTCCGTGGAGTTCTATTCCCCATGGGGGGCATTGCTGGGGTGTGGTGCTACCCCGAGTATCGTAACCGTGGCTTTGTGCGTCTTTTGATGTCAGCGGCCTGGCAACAGATGCGATCGCGCCGTCAGGGGGTGAGTATGCTCTGCCCCTTCTCGGTGGAATACTATGCCCAGTTTGGTTATGTGCCGGCCTCGGGCTATGGAGTTGTGTCCTTTCCCCTGTCGGCTTGGCAGCCATGGCGCGGACTCGACTGCGAGGGCTGGCAGGTGCGGCGTTTTCCAGCGGAGGTTGTGGGTGAGGAGTGCCTGCGGGTTTTTAAGGGCGATCGCCCCGAAAACCCA
>JAAUUH010000044.1 GCA_012031145.1 Oscillatoriales cyanobacterium SM2_2_1
GGTCGAATCCATGGGCGATCGCCCCGTAATATTCCCCCAGATCCCCCACTTCCCAAGTTGGGGCGATGCCCCAACCCCGCAGGTTGGAACCTACGCTGCTGGCTAGAATCCTGCGGATCCCCCGTTGTCGCAAGTGACGGGCCAAATTCTGGAGGTGAGCCGTGGTCAGTTGGGGATCCCCAGCTCCTTCCACCCAAACTCGCCCCACTGTGCCATTGTGATCAGGAAGCCGATCGCCCCAAACCCGGGTGACAACTTGAAATTGCTCACCAAGCTGCCGCCATACCGCCACCGTCGTCGCCAGTTTCACCACGGAAGCCGGCACAAATCGGCGATCGCCATCCAAGTTCACCAACACGCGATCACCCTGTTGGGCAAACACCCCTACCCGTGCCGCCAAGAACAAAGGCTGTTCAGTTTGATGCCGAATCTCTGCCGCCACCGCTTCAAGGCAGCTAGCATCGGCGATCACCACGGTCAGCATAGGTTCTGCTCCATCTTCTAGAATCTCCCAAGTCAATGCCGGAAGCTACCGCCTAGCGCCCCCCAAGGTTGACGCCACCAAATGGGCACAGGCAAACCCCGAAAACGCCACCGCATTCAGTCCCTGCCCTGGGAATGTGCTGTCTCCGACGCAAAAGAGATTGGGCACCGCCGTTCGGTTAAAGGGCATCCCCAATAGCCCCCAAATCCGGCCCCGAGGAATAGGGCCATAGGTACCCTCAGTCCGACCCAAAAAGCGGCGGTGGGTGCGCGGTGTTCCCACCTCCTGGTAGTCAATCGCAGCGTGCAAGCCCGGTAAAATCGCCTCTAAGCGCGTCATGAGCCGAGCTGCGGCCAATTCCTTTTGTTGCTCATAGGCCCTCGGCGTCAGTCCTTGCCACTGGGATAGCCAACTGGGGGTAAACGCATGGACAATGTGATGTCCCGCCGGTGCCAGATCCGGATCCAGAAGCGTTGGGAGGGAGACGAAAATGGTGCCTTGCTCCGCCTCCATCTGCTGCCAATCCTCCAACAGCACATGATGACAGGCCAGATCGAGGGGGATCAGTTCTGCCTTGACGCCCAAGTGAATACTGAGGAAACTGGGGGACTTGGCATAGCGCTGCTGCCATTGAATTTCGCTAGCGGGCAGGGGATCGGCTTTGAGCAGCCGCCCAAAGGTGTCCCAGCGCGTGGCATTGGTGACAATTCGCCGGGCAGTTAGGGTCTCACCCGTAGCTAGGATCACCGTATTTTTTTCGGGCACAATGCGGGAGACATGGGCACCATAGCGAATTTGTCCGCCTTTTTTTTCTAACCCCCGCACTAGGGCTTCGGCAATGCGACCAACTCCGCCCCTTGGGTAATTAATGCCGCCGTAGTGGCGATCGCTAAACACCATGCCCGCATTGATCATGGGCGTGCGTGCTGCAGGCACCACCGACCAGATATAGCACTCTATATCAATAAACCTCAGCAGTTCCGGATCCCGAAGGTGGCGACGGGCCACATCCCCCACATTTACGGGCAAATAGCGCGCTAACCTCAAGCATGCCAAGGGGTTCTGGAAAAATACCCGTACCAAGTAGCGCCATTCCTCTAGGGAAAGCAGCTCGATGGCGTTGAGGCTGTTAAATACTTGCCAGCATTCGTCATAGAATCTTCGGATGCCCTCCCGTTCCGTGGGAAAGCGATCGCCCAGTTTGCTCAGAAACGTCTCGTAGTCGCGGTCAACGGCGATCGCCCAGCCCGGCAGATGGTAGTGCACCTGCACCGGATCGGCAATGGTTTCCAAGGACTCATCGACGGCTTGGAGGGCGCGGGTCAGCAGGTTCGTAGTGCCGCGATCGCCGAACCCAAAAATCATCGACGCCCCCACATCAAAGCGGTAGCCCGCCCGCTCAAAAAAACCAGCACTGCCCCCCGGAATCAAATATTTCTCCAGCACCAGCACCCGAATCCCCTTGGCTGCCAACTGGGTTGCGGTGACCAGTCCGCCGATCCCCGCGCCTACCACAATTACATCCGCCGCCTCTGCCGTGCTTGTCCTGTCCATTATTCTTGCGTTTACGCCCATCTGGTACTATAACACTACGGTTTGAGGAGGTTTTATGTCCCATCCATCAACAGCGCAGATGCTCTCTGGCGGGGCGATCGCCTTTTTCGTGGCTGTTCTGCCCGGTACGGCACTGTCCCAAACCAGTCCCAACACAGTGCCCCGCACCCCCGTTCTGCGCAACAACATCACTGGCCCACGGGTGGGCGAGTCCCTAGACACCTTTCGCTACACCTTGGGCGCAGGGGATGTGGTTCGTTTAGAGGTCTTTAATGTTCCAGAGCTAACGGGCAACCAAACCATTGCCCCAGACGGCACGATCAGCATCTCCCTCATTGGTGCGGTGCGGCTAGAAGGTTTGAGCATCGAAGAAGGTGCGGCCCTGCTGCGTAGCCGCCTAGAGCGATTTTTAGTCCGCAACATTGTGAACCTGTCCCTTGTGGAGCCACGCCCCCTGAACATCGCGGTGGTCGGAGAGGTCAATCGTCCTGGGCCCCGATTCCTCACCTATTTTCGAGCTACAGCCACGGGCCGGGATTCCCAGGTGGCGACCCTGACTCGGGCCCTAGAGGCGGCTAACGGCGTCACATCTCGCGCCGATCTATCCAATGTCCAAGTTTCTCGCCGCGACGGGGCCAACGGGCGGCGATTGTTGAAAATCAATCTCCTCGATTTGCTAGAAAAAGGCGATATCAGCCAAGATATTCGTATTCTCGATGGGGATTCAATTTTTGTGCCCCGCTTGGCGGATCAAGTCGCCGCCCAGCCCCGCCCAGTGCAAAACTCCACTTTTATTCCTGACTCCTTTTCGATTCAGGTA
This sequence comes from Oscillatoriales cyanobacterium SM2_2_1, assembly GCA_012031145.1. Lineage (GTDB taxonomy): Bacteria > Cyanobacteriota > Cyanobacteriia > Pseudanabaenales > Pseudanabaenaceae > UBA999. The sequence continues at coordinate 2,859 of JAAUUH010000044.1, forward strand.
GCCCTTGCTGGTGAAGTCAATCGGGTGGGTTCCCAGACCCTGCTGTTTACCCGTCAAGGGCAGGCGGCGACGGGCTTACAGGGGGCGACGGGCACCGCAGGCATCGCTGGACAGGGGGGGCCGGTGACGATTACACGGGCGCTCCAAGCCGCCGGGGGAATTACCGAGGGGGCGGATATTCGCCGGATTCGCATTGGGCGGCTGGGGGTTGATGGCAAACGCGCCGAGTTTCGGGTAAATTTGCTGGATTTGATTGTCAAAGCCGACCTAACCCAAGATGTGGTGTTAACCGACGGCGATGAAATTTTTGTGCCCAAGCTGCCCGTGCAGAACCCCAGCGAGTACGGCGAAATTGCCAAAGCTACCTTCTCCCCTACATCGATTACGGTACAGGTGGTGGGTGAAGCGGTGCGGCCGGGATCAGTTACACTGCGCCCCAATAGCCCGTTTACCCTGGCGATCACTTCGGCGGGAGGGCTGACCAACGATGCCGATTGGCGGGCGGTGGAGCTATATCGCTTGGCTCCCGATGGCTCCTTGGTGCGGCGCAATCTCGTGGCTGATCTGAATTTGCCACCTAGTGAGGAAAATAATCCTAGCCTGCGCGATCGCGATGTGATTGTGGTGCGTCCGGCCTTTGGTTCTTCCATTCTCAACTCGGCAACGCGGTTTTTGGGGTTGATCGTTAACCCCTTCAGCTTGGTGCGTAATTTGTTTAATAATTAGCGTCTCAGTATAGTCATTCAGGGAACAGTAGATATTTATGCGGATTTTGGTGACGGGCGGTGCCGGATTTGTCGGCTCCCATCTAGTGGATCGCCTGATGAATAGCGGACACGAGGTGTTTTGTTTGGATAACTTCTACACCGGGAGTGCTCGGAATGTGTCCCATTGGCAGGGGCACAGGAGCTTTCACCTAATCAGCCATGACATTACCCACGATTTCACTGGGGCGATCGCCCTACCGGAATTAGATCAGATCTACCACCTGGCCTGTCCCGCCTCGCCGGTTCACTACCAAGCTGACCCGGTAAGAACCATTAAAACTGGCGTCATTGGCACCCTGAACCTGCTGGAGCTGGCCCGTAGTGTGGGGGCACGGTTTTTTTTTAGCCTCAACTTCCGAGGTCTATGGCGACCCGGAGGTGCACCCCCAGTCCGAGGACTATTGGGGCAATGTTAACTGCACGGGAATTCGGGCCTGCTATGACGAATCAAAGCGGCTTGCCGAGACCCTCACCTACGACTTTGAGCGGCAGTATGGCTTAGAAGTGCGGGTAGTCCGCATCTTTAACACCTACGGCGAACGGATGCAGGCCAATGACGGACGGGTGGTGAGCAATTTTGTAGTTCAAGCCTTGCAAGGTATTCCCCTCACGGTCTATGGCGATGGTTCCCAGACCCGGAGCTTTTGCTATGTGGCGGATTTGGTGGAAGGCATCATTCGACTGATGAACTCGGATTATAGTCAACCAATGAATCTGGGCAACCCTGGAGAATATACGGTTTTGGAACTAGCAGACACGGTGCAGCGCCTAGTAAATCCTGAAGTCAACTTGGTGTTCCAGCCCCTACCGAAGGATGACCCCCGCCGCCGCCGCCCCAACATTGATCGGGCTAAGTCCATTCTCCATTGGCAACCCCTCGTGCCCCTAGAAGAGGGACTAAGTCCGACGATCGCCTATTTTCGCGATCGCCTGGCCGAAGATGAACAGCTAGCGAAATAGGGCATCGCTGACCCGGCATACATCCCACAATGGTAGGGGATCATGGACGCGCAAAATATCGCTGCCCCCGGCAATGGCGGCGGTGCAGGCGGCCGCCGTTCCCCAAAGGCGATCCTGGGGGTTGGGGTGCTGACAGAGGGTGCCAATGAAGCTTTTGCGGGATACCCCGGTCAAAATGGGGCAGTTCAGTTGTCGAAATGCAGACAGGTGGCGCAGGAGGGTGAGGTTGTGCCCTAGGGATTTGCCAAAGCCGATCCCCACATCCACGGCAATGCGATCGCGGGGGATGCCCGCTGCCATCGCCCGGGCGATCGCCAGTTCTAAAAATTCATAGACCTCCGCCACCACATCCCCATAGGTTGGCTGCTGCTGCATGGTGCGCGGCTCTCCCTGCATGTGCATCAACACCACGGGCGCACCGAGTTCAGCCGCCACCTCCAAAATCAACGGATCATGGCGACCCGCCGACACATCGTTGACCACATCCGCCCCCGCCCGCAGCGCCGCCGCCGCCACCCCCGATTTCATGGTGTCGATGGAGATGGGCAACTGGGGAAACTCTGCCCGTACCAAAGTGATGATCGGCAGCACCCGCGCCAGTTCCGTAGCAGCATCCACCGCTTGGGCACCGGGACGGGTAGACTCGCCGCCAACATCCAAAATGTCGATCACCCCCGCCATGGCCCGCACCTGGGATAGGGCCGCACCTTGTGAGACAAACCGCCCCCCATCACTGAAACTATCGGGGGTGACATTGAGAATACCCATCAAAAAAGTGCGATCACCCCACACCCAGAGGCGATCGCGCAGATGCCAACCTAGGGCACCGGATTCAGCCGATTTTTTTGCCATACCCATAGCCCGTGCCCCACCACGCCCAGTCCCCAGAATAACGCACTCCAGCCAGCCCAACCCCAGTGGCTGTAGGTAATCGACTCGCCAAACCACACCGTCATGCAACTGGCAGCATAGATCGCCAAGTGGAGGGCGAGGTTAATCCGGCGCTCCAGATTTTGATACTCCGGATCCCTAGGATCTGGGGGCTTAGAAAGCTTGGGCATCGGGCAACTCCGTTACGACTGATATATTTTGCCATCGGGCATGGTCGCACCGCGCAGTTGGGCCCCCAACAGCACTGCAGTGGTCATCTCTGCCCGATTCAATAGGGCCTCAGTGAGGTTGGCATTGGTCAGGTTGGTGCGGGCCAGGTAGGCATCCACCAGATTAGCGGTATTGAGAATCGCTTCTGTCAAATTGGCGCGGCTGAGATCGGCCCGAGATAGATTAGCATCGGTCAAGTCTGCGCCCACCATCAGCACACGGCTAGCCCGGATATCGGGCATGACCGCATTACGCAAGCGACTGGCTGAGAAGTCAGCATCAATAAGAATTGCCCGCTCCAAGCGAGCATGGGTTAGATTACTGCCCACAAATAGGGCTGAACGCAAATTGGCTTCGGTGAGGTGCGCTCCGCGCAGATTGGCTTCAATGAGTTTTGCCTCCTGCAGATTCGCTCCCGTCAGCACAGCCTCCTGGAGATTCGTTCCCCGCAGATTGGCATAGCTGAGGTCAGCGCCGGAAAGGTTCGCTCCCCGCAGATCGGCGTGGGACAGATTAGCACCATAGAGAATCGCATGGGGCGTTGGGGATGCCTCGATGTGGTGCTGCTCGCCGATCGCCCGTTCTCGACGGAAGTTAGCCCCCCGCAGACAGGCTCCGCTCAACAGGGCATGGCTCAGATTAGACTGGCGGAGGTCAGCCTCGATCAGATTGGCATCAACTAAAATCGCCAAACTGAGGTTACTGCCAAACAAATTAGCCCTGTGCATCATGCCCCCGTGCAGGTCGGCTCCCATCAGACAACTATTGCTTAGGTTGGCTTGGTTGAAATTAATACCGCAGAGCTTGGCATCGGTGAGGTCGGCTCCCCGCAGGTTGGCCCGGGTGAGGCAAGTAAAGTTAAGAGTAATGCCCTTAAGAAAGCTTTTCGTCAGGTTGGCATTCAAGAAATCGGCATCGCTAAAGTCCTGACCGCTTAATCTTTGACCGCTGAGATCGGCGTGACTAAAATCGCGATCGCCCGCAGCGTACCGTTGCACCAGTTCATTGACATCCATAGGGGGATCCTATCGTGTCTGGCTTACAAACGGCGGGTGATTTTGAAGCCGTGGGAGTCGGTACCGCAGGAATGGAACAGTCCAAACTTTTGACCCAGGGCATGGATCTGCTCCGATTGGTGCGAACTGGGCCGCCACGGGTCGTGATTTTCATAGCCGTAGTAGGTTTCCACTCCATCAATGCCAAGGGGAACCGCCGCCGTGATCAGTTCTGCCGGGCGACGCCGGTAGCGGGCAGGATGGGCGAGAACCACTAGTCCACCGGCTTGGTGAATGGCTTGGGTAACGCTGACAGCCTGGTAGTCCACCCCGGCTGTGGTTTTGCTTTGCAAATAGGGGCGCATGGCCTTGTGATGGGGATCAAACCCATACCCCAACAGGTGCACTTCCGTAAACAATAAACTGGCGTTGATTTCCACCCCTGCCCAGAGTATCGGTTTGGTTTGGGCGGTACAAGAAGACAGGTATTTTTGGGCCAGAAGATACCCATCGACAGTATGGTGGTCGGTGATGGAAATGTGCTCGACACCGAGGGCGATCGCCTGATCGATCACTTCTTCCGGGCGCATACGCCCGTCCGAGTAAACGGTGTGCAGGTGCAAATTAATCCGCTTTGGGCAACAGGCGGCATCTACAGTAGCGAAAACTTGGCCGAGGCGGAGGGCGGTGCTGGAGGGAACGGTGGTGATCTGCGCTACCATAGACGTGCTTCACAATGGCTATTACCCCTATCTTACCCCCCGTCTTCCTTTTTTCTTAGTGAGATGGCTTTTTTCCTAACATAATTTGTCAAGAACGGGTATTGCCCTAATCAAAAACATGTTCAAAAGTTTGACCGAAACCCTCAGCTCCATGGGGCAAAGCGGCACTCCCTAGGAATGGAATTTATGGCCCCATCGGCACTCGAAACATGGCGATCGCAGGTTCCCGCCCTCCAAGGGCGGTGGTATTTCAACTACGGCGGACAGGGGGTGTTGCATCAACAGGTTCTTGATGCGATCCAGCAAAGCTTTGCCTATTGCGAGTCCCAGGGCAGTTTTTCAGGGGTAATCAATCACTGGATCACCGAAGAGTTAGCCCAAACCCGTCACGCTATTGCCGTGGAGTTAGGGGTGGCGGCGGAAACTATTACCCTGACGGAAAATACTACTACGGGCTGCAATATCGCTCTCTGGAGTCTTCCTTGGCAGCCGGGGGATCGCCTGTTGTTAACCGATTGTGAGCATCCGGGCATCGTGGCGATCGCCGCCCAGCTCCAACAGCGATTTGGCATTGTGCCCCAATTTGTGCCCGTGCTCGGGCTAGAGTCCGATGCAGCCATCATTGCCGCCATCCAGCACCACTGGCACCCCCAAATCAAGGCGCTTATGATTAGCCATGTGCTCTGGAATACGGGACAAATCCTGCCCCTCAAGGCGATCGCCGATTGGTGCCATCAGCAAGGGGCATTGGTGATCGTAGATGCCGCCCAATCCGTTGGCGTCCTCCCCCTCGACCTCACCGCGCTGGGAGTCGATGCCTATGCCTTTACGGGGCATAAATGGTGGTGCGGGCCCGTCGGACTGGGGGGGCTATACCTAGAGCCGAACTTTCAAGCCGCCGGACAGCCCCTCTTCGTCGGCTGGCGCGGTCTCAGTTCCAGTAAAAACCTCCTCCCCGTCCCCTCTTGGCAGCCCAATGGCGCAAAGTTTGAAGTCGCCAGCTCGTGCTATCCCCTCCTAGCGGGGTTGCGTACCGCCCTAGATTTGCAGCGCCAACTCGGCACCGCCCAGGAGCGCTATGATCGCCTCACAAAACTTAGCCAATGGCTCTGGCAGCATCTGCACGAGCTTCCCCACATCCGACCCATCCGCCAGACCCCGCCGCCGACAGGACTGGTCTCCTTTGAAGTCGTAGGAGCAGCCCCCAATGCCCTAATGCAGCGATTAGAAACCCAGGAGCGGCTTTTGATTCGCGCCCTGCCCCATCCCCTATGCCTGCGGGCTTCCATTCATGCCGCCGTACTGGAATCGGAGCTAGAACATCTCGTGATGGTGCTGTCCCGATGATGCCCCCCGATGCCCCCAGTCTAAGCCGCACTCGAGTAGTGCAGGTGATTATTGTCACTGCCGTTCTTCTGGTGGCGATCGCCGGTCTTTGGCATCTGTGGCTGCCCGTGGCGATTACCCCCCTACACTGGCACCCCCTGGCCCTAGGGATGGGCCTTGTCCTTGGGGTCGCCATCACTGCCACCAGTGTCCTCCTCACCCGGATTTGGCCCGCCTACGGCGAGGCGGTAGAGGCCTATCTCCAGATGGTGGTTGCGCCCCTAGAACCACCGGATCTTCTGATCTTGGGACTATTTCCTGCCGCTAGTGAAGAGCTGCTATTTCGTGGTGTTGCCCTTTCTGCCCTAGGCAATAATACTGAGGCAGTGCTGATTTCTGGATTGGTTTTTGGCTTTTTGCACCTCGCCAGTGCCAAACACTATCCCTATGTCCTGTTTGCCAGCATGGTGGGCGTGGTCTTGGGTGCCCTGACCCTCCTCACGGCCAACTTGGTGCCCGCCGTCACTGCCCACGCGGTGATCAACATTGCTTCGGCACTCTATTGGCGGCAGCAACTGACTAAAAAATCTCGTTGAATACCTTTGTACCCCGCGCCAGAGGTTTGCACAACCTTTGCTAGCTGGCACGGGGCAGGGAGTGGCTTCACACTATCTGTAAAGCAAATCGTTTGGTTTCTCCTAGCAATCGCTGTCGAAAAGTTTTTTCTTGACCGAGGGAAAGCCATAGTAGTGTCCCGATCGCCTTGACCAGCACAAAGGCGATCGCCCTATAGTCCCTGGCTCTAAGCTGGCATCATGTCTTGCCAGAGAATGCGCTAAATCCTGAATCAACTGGGCATCACTCTCCCCCCAATTCCATCGCTGCGATCGCAACGGTTGCCAACACATTACTCAGTGGCGCCTTAACCCTACTGTTGCTGACTAACGCCTTCTACCTGCATGGAACCATCTTCATCTCAGGGCTATTTGGCATCTCAGAAGCCTTTTTATACCCAGCCACGCTCGCCTTACTACCCCAGATCATCCGCAAAACTCGTTTGGCTCAAGCAAATGCCTGGATGCAGGGGAGCGAACAGCTTAGTAATGTCTTAGGCCCCGCCCTTGCTGGCAGCGCGATCAAGATATTGGGTTTAACCCCTGCCTTTACCTTGAATACCGCTTTACTTGCGATCGGTGCAGGTTGCATCTATCTCGTGCGAATCCGTCAGTTCATCATCCCATCCCCTTTAGAACTCCATACCCTCACCAAAGAAATTTGGGCAGGCTTGCGCTATGCCAGTTAACATCCCAGCATTCGGATCAGCTTGCTGCTAATTGCGATGATTAACTTCGCCATTCTGGGACCAATTGTCGTTGGTGTTGCCAAGCTAGTGACTAGTCGGTTAGGTGGAGACGTCACCACCTTTGGCTAATTGCAATCTGCTTACGGGTGGGGGCGCTAGTGGGGGTGGGGGTATGGATTACGAGCCAACTGGGTGCCATCAAACAGCTTCAAACACCTCTAGTGCTTTTGGCAACCTGTTTAGGCGCAGAACTGATCGCCCTTGGGTTTGTCTCTCATACCTGGACTGCTGCCGCAATTATCCTCTCATTGGGTATCGGGGGTGGAATTGTTGAGGTGTTGGCACTCACCTGGCGGCAATAAGAAACGGCGATCGCCATGCAGGGCCAGATGATGAGTCTTGTCATGTTTGCAGCAGTGGCACTTGATCCCTTTTCTCAAGCGACTTCAGGGGTGCTACGCGATATAGGCTTGACCGGTTTATTTCTGGCTGCCGGCACCGCGATGTTCGTCACAGCTTTTGTTGCATTGCTGAGTCGAACTGCAACCATGCCCCACAAGTTTCAGTTGAAAGGTTTAGGTTTGCCAGCTAATGCTCGCGGTGCGCCGCTGCGCCAGGTATGACGTGCTTGTAGCACAGACTGTCATTGGCGCGATTGGCTCCACTGCCTGGTTAGGCGGTGTTCCGGCTACCGCCTTCGCAGGCCCATCGCCTCGTAATCGAGCCAATTGCGCAAGTTCCTACACCAGATCTGCGCTGTGGTGCTGTCCCACGGAAGCGTCTTCCAGGCGTCGCGAGGAACCGCGTGAACGTCTTCCACGTCTTGTACGCCGATGTCTCGTCTGCCCACTCTCCAAAACGACTCAATTGTTTGGCGACGACACCTGGGACTGTGACCAGGGAATCCGAACACACACACATGCCGGATGCTGGCAAGTTTGTCCTTGTACCTTTCAAGTACCTGATCGAGAACACCGTCTGTGCTCAGATAGGTGCCTCGTTTCAAAATATCCTCGTATGGGACGACAGCCTCAATAATTAACCGGTTAACACGCATTGCCTGGAAAGGAAGCAGCGGGCTCTCCCCAAGAGGCATTTGGCGTGCTTCAAAACCGAGCGCCCCGAGAAGCGTTCGGTGTAAGTCGTGGAGTTCTACGTTTGGCCTAAACCTCTGGTACATGGTCGAATCTGACAACAGCCCGTTCAGGTGCATGGTAAGCCGCTCAGCGTTGAGCCCCACGCGATCAAAGAGTTTGGCATCGCCATCTAATTCATAACCGACTTGTCCCAAGCTGGTCAAAAGCAGTTGCGCCAATTCACGGGCTCCGGCTGTCTCGCCAGCTCGGAGCAGACCAGCCAGACGGTTGGCATCAAGGACATCGCTTGCCGTAAACGTCGGAGGTGAGACCGCAAATGGCTGCACGTCGGACTGTTGGCTTGTCAGGGCATCGACGATTTCCCACTGAGCTGCTAGGAGCACATCATCAACACTCCCGCGTTCGGCAATCCACTGTCGAATGGCCGTGGCAATGTCTTGGTTGTAGGAGCCAGGCGATCCATCGGGAGCCAGGCTGTATGAAAAACCGAGCAGCAACGTGTATTGTGTATCCATCGTGTGTATCCTCAGGGCTACAACGCGCAGTGAACGCCTAACCTGAGAATATCCTGACAAAAATTCTGAACTATGGCGGAGCACGCTGGACTCAGGTTCTGTTATGGCTGTTCCAAGGCTTTTTGCCTGTCCGGGTTCCGCAGAGTATGATATGCAGTGACTTTGAGTGATCTGGGAATGATCTAGGGCATGGGAAAACCAAACCGATTTTTGATCTTTGTAGCGCTCCTTTTGGCAGGAGCCCTTTACTTTGCTTTGCAAAATCCGCCAAAACTGGGACTCGATCTGCGGGGCGGGGCCCAGCTCACCCTCCAAGCTGACCTCAGTGCGGCCCAGTCCAATGGACGGGATGTTTTGGAAGCAACGCGATTTGTGGTAGAGCGACGGATCAATAGTTTGGGGGTCTCGGAGGCTTCGGTGGTGATTTCCGGGGGCGATCGCCTGCTGGTGGAACTTCCGGGGGTTAGCGACCCAGCCCAAGCAGAGCGGGTTATTGGGCGCACCGCCCGCCTAGAATTTCGGCAGCAGCGACAGGGCACCGAGTCGGAGTTTCGGGCGCGGCTGAATATTCTTCGGCAGCAGGAACTACAGCGGGCAGTCCTGCAGGACAGCACGGAGGAAAAGGAACCCACACCCGCCGTCGCCGAGCAACTCAAAACCCTCGATGGGGCGATCGCCAAGGAGCGAAAGGAGATTTTGGCCCAATTTGACAGTGTCAATTTGTCAGGCGATCGCCTTCAGGATGCCGTAGCAACGACCCAAGGGCAGGGGGATAGCACCTGGGTGGTTCGCATTGCCTTCGATGACGAGGGCGGGCGCATTTTTGGCGAACTAACCCAAAAACTTGCCGGCACGGGGCGCAGTATCGGCATTTTCTTAGACGATGAACTGATCAGCGCACCCACGGTGGGGCCAGAATTTGCCGCTCGCGGTATTGATGATGGGGGTGCCATCATCCGCGGCAGTTTTGATGCGGACTCAGCCAATGAATTCGCCCTGCAACTGCGGGCCGGGGCCCTGCCAGTACCAGTGGCAGTGATCGAAAACCGCACTGTGGGGGCATCCCTCGGAGCCGACAGTATCAACAGCAGCCTGTTCGCTGGTTTGACGGGGCTAGCCTTGGTGTTGGTGTTTATGGTGGTCTATTATCGCATTTTGGGACTGGTGGCGGATTTGGCACTATTGGTCTACGCCATTTTGACCTACGCCTGCTTCAGTCTTTTGGGGGTCGTTCTGACCTTGGCGGGCATTGCTGGGTTTATTTTGAGTGTAGGGATGGCAGTGGATGCCAACATTTTGATTTTTGAACGCACCCGCGAGGAGTTGCGGGCAGGTCGAACCCTTTACAAATCGGTGGAAGCGGGGTTCTATCGCGCTTGGTCTAGTATTCTCGATGGCAACGTTACCACCCTGATTGCCTGCTTGGCCCTATTCACCCTTGGTTCGGGGGTGGTTAAGGGATTTGCGGTCACCTTGGCGGTGGGGGTGGTGGTGAGTATGTTCACAGCGATTACATTTAGTCGGGCCTGTCTGTTGGCAATGGTGAGTAACCCGATCTACCGGAAACCGTCCTACTACGGGATGAAGTCCTTTGGCAAGACGGTTGACACCAGTACTACTTCGCAAGTGGAGGCCATACCATGAATTTTGCTGTGGGTATTGACCTTCGCCGCAACAGTCGCCGCTATTTGTTGGCATCGGCGGTGGCGTTGGTTCTGGGACTGGTGGCGATCGCCCTTTTGTGGCTACAAGTCCAGTCGCCTCTGCGGTTGGGTATTGACTTTACGGGAGGCACCAATATCCTCTTGGCCCTTCAATGCGACGCTACGGGACAGTGTGGGCAGCAGGACATTGATATTGCTGCGGTGCGGAAGGTGATGAGCGATCGCGGCTATGCCAGCAGCACAATTCAACGGGTGACGGGCGATCGCCTCCAGGGGATTTCCATTCGCACCACGGCCCTAACGGTGGAGGAACGGACAAACCTGACCCAAGAGCTGACCAAGGCCCTTGCTCCCTTCGGTGCGGTGGACAGCAAAAAGACATCGATCAATCAAATTGGGCCCTCTGTGGGAGCACAAACCTTTCAAATGGGGATCGTGGCCCTAGTGTTGTCCCTGGCTGGCATAGCCGTCTATCTCGGCTTTCGGTTTCAACTGGACTATGCCACCTTTGCGATCATCGCCCTGATCCACGATGTGCTGATCACCGTGGGCAGCTTTTCTGTGCTGGGACTGGTGGCCGGGGTGGAGGTAGACAGTCTGTTTCTGGTGGCAATTTTGACCATTTGCGGCTTTTCAGTCAACGATACGGTGGTGATCTACGACCGGATTCGGGAAAATATGCAGAAAAATGAAGCCGGCCATGATTTTCCGACCGTGGTCAATCTGGCGGTCAACCAAAGCCTCGCCCGCTCCATCAATACTTCTCTGACCACAGTTCTGCCCCTGCTGGGAATTTTGCTTTTTGGTGGCGTCACCCTGAAGCTGTTTGCCCTAGCGCTGGTGATTGGATTCACGGCCGGGGCCTATTCGAGTATTTTCGTAGCCCCCGGTTTGCTGATGTGGTGGCACGCACGCCATGTCCGAGGATGAGCAAATCCGCCGGCTTTTGGCGGTGGATACGGCATTGCGGTGGGTCTTTATCGCCGTGCTGTGGCTGACCTGCGGCACAGTCAGCCTCTGGCATCTGCGGGAAGAGCTGGAACTGATGGCTGCCCAATTCACTTGGGCGGCCCTGCGTGTGGGGCTGATGTATAATCCCCGTCCTTTTTTCGGGCTAGCCTTTTGCCTGGCTATGACCCAAGCGACCCTAGTGTGGCAAAGCTGGCATATCCTCTTTGGTGTGAACCAACGGGAGCGGAAGCGCCTGCTGGGTCGGGTACACAAAATCCGCACTCGGGGACGGCAGCACCCCCTCTGGCGGTGGGTGTGTCAATGAGGCGGCAACGGCTGACCCTACTGCCCCAACAGCGCCCAGACCTAGAGCGGCAGGTCATTGCCCTCACGGAGCCCCAAATGCATTACCTGCGCCACGTGTTGCGGCTGCGGGATGGGGATAAATTTTGGCTTTTGGATGGGGTCGGCTCTTGGTACGAAACCCAACTCCAAGGAACCCTAGCCCAAGTTGGGGAGCCGACGCTGGCTCCAAGTCAGGAACTGGGAATAGAACTCCATCTGGCGATCGCCATGCCCAAGGGGACTGCCATGGAATCGGTGGTTCGCCATGCCACCGAACTGGGGGTACACCACATCCATCCCCTCTGGAGCGATCGCACCGTTAACCGCCATGACCTCGGCCGGCAGAAACTGCAACGCTGGCAACGGATTGCCAGCGAAGCCGCTGAGCTATCCCTCCGCAGCCATTGTCCCCCAGTCTCCGCCCCCCAAGACTATTCCCAGTGGTTGGCGAACTGGGCCGACACCTTCGGTCAAAAGTTGATCGCCGTCACCGATCGCGGTGCTCCCCATCTGCTCAACCTGTGGGCATCCAACTGCGATCGCCCCATGGCGCTCCTCACGGGCTGTGAAGGGGGCTGGACTGCCCGAGAAACCCAAGCGGCCCAGGACTACGGCTTTCGGCCCTGTTCCTTGGGCGATCGCACCCTTTCGGCCGTCACGGCTCCCCTGGCGGGATTGAGTCTGCTCGCTGCCCTATGGGAGTCCCAGCAGTAATGCTCCATCACCGTCGAGCACAGATGCCTCCGTTGAGACCGGCTGGCTCCCTAATCAAAGGTCACGACCGTACGAATGGATTCACCCTCCTTCATAAGGGTGAAGGCCTCGTTAATCCGCTCTAGGGGCAGGGTGTGGGTAATCAGATCGTCGATATTGATCTTGCCGTCCATATACCAATCGACAATTTTGGGCACATCGGTGCGACCCCTTGCCCCGCCAAAGGCTGAGCCTTTCCACACCCGACCGGTCACCAACTGGAAGGGACGGGTACGAATTTCTTGCCCGGCAGCAGCAACCCCAATGATGACGCTGACGCCCCACCCCTTATGGCAACATTCCAGGGCTTGCCGCATCGTATGAACATTGCCGATACACTCAAAGCTATAGTCTGCGCCGCCGTTGGTGAGGTTAATCAAGTAGGGCACCAAGTCATCTCCGGCATCGAGGGGATTCACAAAATCAGTCATGCCAAACTGCGTCGCCAGGGATTGCTTCCGGGGGTTGAGATCCACACCAATAATGCGATCGGCACCCGCTAGCCGGGCTCCCTGGATTACATTGAGGCCAATCCCCCCCAAACCAAACACCACCACCGTACTTCCTGGCTCCACCTTAGCGGTGTAGATTACGGCACCAATGCCCGTTGTGACGCCACAGCCGATGTAGCACACCCGATCAAAGGGGGCGTCTTCCCGAATTTTGGCGATCGCAATTTCTGGTAGCACCGCATATTCGGCAAAGGTGGAGGTACCCATGTAGTGGTAAAGCGGCTGCCCCTGGTAGGAAAGGCGGCTGGTGCCATCGGGCATGAGCCCCTGTCCTTGGGTCGTGCGGATGGCTTGGCACAGGTTAGTCTTGCGGCTGAGGCAAAATTTACATTGCCGACATTCGGGCGTGTATAGGGGAATCACGTGATCCCCCACCCGGACGCTAGTGACCCCAGCACCGACTTCCACCACCACCCCTGCCCCTTCGTGACCTAGAACGGTGGGAAATAGCCCCTCGGGATCGGCTCCCGACAGGGTGTAGGCATCGGTATGACATACGCCGGTAGCCTTGAGTTGCACCAAAACTTCCCCCATCTGGGGTGGCTGCACCTGGATCGTATCGATCGTGAGGGGGGCTCCAGACTTCATGGCGATCGCCGCGCGGGCATGGATCACAACATTCTCCTTTGACCTAGTGGGGATGGGGGTTCCTAGCTATAGTAATCCCCCGGCCCATGGTGGGGAGGTGCCAAAGCACACTCCTAAGATTTTAGAAGAAGGCCATCCGCAGTCCCCGCTCATCAACATCCGGCGGATTGGGTAGGGGAGTTTGGGGTTCAAGATCGGCGAAGTAGGCCAGGGCGATCGCATCCCAAATATCATCGTTGGCGAGCACCTTTTGGGGATGGGCGGCCCGAATTCTGGCCGCAAGGGCGATCGCATCCGCCCCCAACACCTGCCGCAGCAGAGCCGAGCGCAGGGATTGACCGGGAACAGTTTTTTTCTTGTGGGGCAGCGTGCCGCCGTGGAGTCGCTGGAACAACCGCTCGGGATGGCTTTCGTAGGTTTTAGTCGCCGCCGCCGGATTTTGGCTTAAAAAAATATCCACGTCCCGGATTCGCCCCATGATGAACCAAGTTTGCTTGGACAGCTTTTTACCGCAGATGCTGGCATTGATGGCACAGGCTTCGGGATAGGTTTGGGCGGTCAGGGCCTGGCGCACGGGGGGGGTAAAAACACTGCTGCTGTAACCCCGGCCCAAGGTTTGGCGCAGCAGGCGATCGCAGGGCCGACCCGCCGCCGTAGACGATAACCCCACGGGCAGATCAATCAACAGGCGATCGCCCGTCTCCCAAAGTTGCCAAAAATCTTGGTCTCCCAATGCAAAATAACGGTAGGTACACGCACCGCCAGAAACTGAAACCGCCAGCCAACCACCCCGGCAGCCATCAATGCCCCACGTGATCACTAGGCCCTCCGAGTATGGGATTCTTCCTGGCGGCAAAGCCAGAAAAGATCGTGGTTACCAGCACGGGCCATGAAAAATGGAGCCAAGAACCAGAAAGCGCACATTACTATAGTTACCGATTGTCTGTGGTTTTGGGCACTTAGCTAGATTTGCAGATGGGTTTGAGTAGACTCAGCCAGTTTGACGCAGATCGCCTTCATGCGATTAATCCACCCCAACAGGCCTAGGGACAACTCCTTGATAGACAACGAGCACGTTGGCGTCCTTACTTGATGCGACAGCAATTAAAAAAGTAGACAAGACTCAAACTGTCTCGTCCTTTGGGGAGTCGGCGTCGGGATCTGTCGTATCTTCAACAGGTGGTTTGGCTTGTTAGGAAGTTTGCTCGGAAGCCTGAGAAGATTACTTCACCCTCTGCTCCCCGGTTTCATCTAGGGCGATCGCTCGATACTCCTATGTTTTCCCCCGTTTCTGCTGAGTGAGATAGGTTCTGAGATTAAGGACAGCCCAACACCATGGCACAAAGGTTGCCAGTTGAGCGATAGGACAGCGCGCTCCACAGAATAAGTTGGACTGGATAAAGCGTGAATTGCGTTAGGCAAGGCTTGAGAATTTGCAACGTGCGGCAGAGTATCATAGTCAGCAATTGACCATTCTGAGAAGTTATGCTTACTCGCCTCAAAGTCTCTGGCTTCAAAAACCTGGTGAATGTCGATGTGCGCTTTGGGGCTTTCACCTGCATTGCCGGTGCCAATGGCGTGGGCAAATCCAACCTCTTTGATGTCATTCAATTTTTGAGTGCTTTATCAAATTATCCGCTGATAGAAGCCGCGCAGTTTGTTCGCAATGAAAGAGGTAAACCAGGCGATGTTCGCAGCCTTTTTCATCGGGTGGGAGAAACTTATGCTGACAAGATATTTTTCGAAGTCGAAATGATTGTACCGGCCTCGGGCGAGGATGATTTGGGGCAGCAAGCAAAAGCAAGCATTACTTTTCTACGTTATTCCCTCGAGATTAAGTATCGTACCGATCACAGTCATAGGTCTTTGGGAGGTCTAGAGATCGTCCGGGAAGAGCTGGTACATATTAACCGTAGCGCCGCGTCAAAGCATTTGCTCTTCCCCCACAAAGTTAATAGCTGGAGAGATACCACAGTAATTGGTAAGCGAAGTGCTCGCTATTTCATTTCAACAGAAGGCGAGGGTGATAATAAGATCATTCACTTACATCAAGATGGTGGCAGTAGAGGAAGACCATTAAGTAGTGCGGCAAACTTACCCAGAACTGTCCTTTCGGTGGCAAATGCTGCCGAAAGTCCTACCGCACTTATGGCTAAGCGAGAAATGCAATCATGGCGATTGTTACAACTTGAGCCTTCTTGTCTGAGACAACCAGATGAACTTACGGCTCCAAGCAAATTAAATAGCAATGGTTCACATTTGCCTGCTACGCTTTATCGCTTGGCATCCCAAAATGGCATCAGACCGGAAACAATCTACAGCCAAATTGCTAACACCCTTGCTGATCTGATTGAAGATGTTGATAGTGTGATCATTGACAACGATCCTAAACGGCAACTATTGACCCTACAGGTGAAGAGTCAGAACGGTACAATCTATCCAGCGCGATCGCTCAGTGATGGCACCCTCAGGTTTCTTGCCCTTGCGGTTTTGAAACTCGATCCCGAAGCAAAAGGACTGATTTGCCTAGAAGAACCGGAGAATGGCATTCATCCCGCTAGAATTCCTAAAATTCTGCAACTCTTGAAAGAGATTGCCACAGATACCGAAGAGGAGGTTGGAGCGGACAATCCCCTACGGCAAGTTATTATCAACACCCACTCTCCGGTAGTCGTGCAGGAAGTGTCAGATGACAGCCTCTTGATTGCTGAACTAAGAGAATCTATTCAAGTCTTGAAAGACATTGAAAATGATACCGAAGAGGCAGTTGAATCGTGTGAACCAAGAGAATTCATTCAAGGTGAACAACGATTCAAAAGATTCAAACGTGTTTGTTTCAGTTATTTGGACAATACTTGGCGGACAAAGGCTAAAGAGCATGAAAATACCAACATCGTCGCCAAGGGAAATCTTTTGGCTTATCTCAATCCAGTGCCCGCTAGGTTTGAGGAGAACGGTAATGCAATTGGAATGAAGGAGAACACTGGCAAACAATATCCCCCAAGAAGTCGTCGAGTTCGTGAGCGAGAGGACTTGCTACCACTAATTCCAGGTTTTGAACTTATTGCTGATGAATCTCTATGAATGAGCTTCGCTACACATTGCTTGGCGATGGTAGTTCTGATCGAGCATTGATGCCAATTTTAACTTGGTGGTTACGGGAGCACTTGCCACATCTCCCGATACAAGGGCAGTGGGCCGACCTTGGGCGCTCACCCCAACCGCCCAAAAGTCTGGTCGATAGAATTCATCGAAGCCTTGATCTTTATCCTTGCGACTTGCTGTTTATTCATCGGGATGCCGAGAGGGAATCCTACGAAAGCCGGGCAACTGAAATTAACGCTGCATTGTGTCAGGTCACTCCCCCCTTGCAAATTTCACCCATTTGCGTCATTCCCATACGAATGACCGAAGCTTGGTTACTAATTGACGAACAAGCCATACGAGAAGCAGCCGACAATCCCAAAGGCAGAAAACGATTGGATATGCCAAACACGGATCGACTTGAAGACCTCCCCGATCCCAAGGAAAAGCTTTATGAGCTATTTCGTTTGGCGAGTGAGCTAAAAGGTAGACGGCTAAAGGAGTTCCAAATCAGCGATCGCGTGCATCGATTGGCTGACCTCATTAGCGACTTCAGTCCATTACGCCAACTATCTGCATTTGGCAAGCTGGAAAACAAGTTGCAATCGTTTGCTCAGGGATTGAAATTTTAGCGATCACCCGTTCCTGACCCTCTTTGCATCAAGATAGCCTGCCATTTCTCAGTACTGGTTCACCCCCACGGGTGTGGGGACAACCATATGCAGGGGCGATCGCTTTCGCGGTTGCGTTCCGGTGTGAAGTAACGCATTTGCACCCGTCGTTTTTGCTGGCAGGCCGTTTCTGGGCGATGCCAAGTTTCCGGATCTAAGTCGATTTCTGCCCCCGCCCGAAAGCGTACCGACTCTTCCACCAATTCCTGGAGATTTACCCAAGTGGTTGCGGGCAATCGTTTCCCCATTGGGCGATCGCTTCTTGGATGTTGTAGTGAACTTCTCCAAGAGAATCGCCCTGTGTTTGGCAGCCTTCTGGGGCAGGACAATAGGCGGAGTAGCCATCTTCATCGTGTTCAATAAGTACGGTGAGGTGGGGCGTTCAAGATGGTGTAGCTGAAGGATTGAGGGTCATCGATGCGCCTAGGGCATCTAGCACTTCTAAACCAATGACATTGCCGCGATCATCAAAATCAAAGATAATGCCCGACTCATCTTCATCGCTTTCGTGAATGGGCATCTCCTGAAATAGAATCCTCAAAACATCCACTTCTGGATCGCAGATAATCTTCACGATATCCTCCAGTACTTCTGAATTTTGCTTGTGCGATAAACCGTGATGACAACGGATGGCATAACTGTTTCGTCTACAAAGATGCGCAATAGATATTGCTTTTCCTCCTTCAAAAATAGCCCTTGACTGACAACTTGACTGATAAATTGTGCGCTGATTTCGTCCCCGTAGAATTTACTCTGGTGACGAGAGAATTTCTTGAACCTGTTCTTGGGTGATGTTGCGACGTTACATCTCTTCCAAAGCATGGGATGAGAATCGAATTGGTGTCATTCTTCTTGTCTTGTGCTTGAGTCTGAAGGTGCTTTCGCTTGCCAAAATGATCGCGCCCAGCGGTCTTGGATGTATTGATCGCCCATTCCCATGGCGATGGCAATGCCCGGCATCAAGCCCCCATCCCAGAGTAGTGCCGCAGTCCCCGCCGCCACAGCCAGCGATTGAGGAGCCAAAAAAAGCCAAACCATACGCCCATCACGATCGCCCCTCGCCCTAGGGGAGCTGTGCCCGTGCTCAGCAAAATTGCCGGAGTATAAACCATATGGGGAAAGGGCGTGAGTTCAACCCAAAATCGCCATTCCGGCGGCAGAAACTCTAGGGGCGCAATCATACCCGACAGGTAAAGATAGGCCGTAAAGCTCAACTCTTCGATGGCACTAGCCCGCTCCGTCCAGAAGGACAGCATCGCGACGGTGTATTGCATCAAAAACCGCAACGCTACCGCCAGCAACAACCAGGCGATCGCGCCCACCAGCACCGGCCAGGAAGGCCACCACCACGCCTCGGGATAGAGCAGAAAGAACACCACGACCATGCCCGCCACCAATGGCAACCGCGCTAGCCGTTCTGCCACATGGCCCGCCACGTGCCGCCATACCGGATCGATGGGCTGCACCAATCGCTGGGACAGGGTTCCGGTCACTACTTCCCGCTCAAAATCCCACACCACCCAGACAACATTAAACTGCCGCACCACAAATACGGCCAAGAAGTACCGCGCCACCGCCAGTGACGAAAAGCCCAGGGTTCCTCCCGCCGCTGCCTGCCCCCAAATGCCCATCATGATGAAGGGCAGCACGTTGGACAGGGCCCAGAGAAACAACTCGGCGCGATATTCCAGCATGTAGGCATAGTAGGCGGACAATAGAGTCCTGGCGATCGCATTCATGGCATGGGGTTCTCGCAAAACACATCTTTGGTCGGCACCGACTCAATCCGCCGGGTTCGGGGGTTCACCCGCCATGCCCGCCGAATATTGGTGATCTCCTCTTGGTGTTCCTGCCCCCGAAATTGGGCGATCGCCTGATAGGTCGCGGTGCGATCGCGGCGGTACTGGGTGAGGCCGCAAAACTGCTCTCCGGGGCGCAACTTGGGCACTACCACCACATCGAGGGTGCCATTGATCGGCTCCTGTCCCCGATAGC
Organism: Oscillatoriales cyanobacterium SM2_2_1; assembly: GCA_012031145.1. Lineage (GTDB taxonomy): Bacteria > Cyanobacteriota > Cyanobacteriia > Pseudanabaenales > Pseudanabaenaceae > UBA999. The sequence goes on from JAAUUH010000044.1 coordinate 22,208, forward strand.
CTTGGTTGCGCTCCAAAATCAGCACCCCACCAAAGGGCGTTGCGGCGCTCTCATAGTCGAGGAATGTCACGGAAAAAGCACAGACATTTCCACCCACCGTAAGGCAGCGACCGCTTTTATACCAACTGGGCAGCGTCTCTCCCGTCACCCGGTTGATGCTCCAGAGGAGGTACTGGCGCAGGGCATAACTGCGGTAGGCTCCCTCGGCATTGTTGCGGCGCTCGAATTCTCGACGGGCGATCGCCAAATCGACTAGGGCCGGGGTAAAGTTATTACGCTGTGTCTGCTGGAGGGCCCGTTGGTAGATCACCTCGGGGTGGGGGGGCAGATTGGACTGGCTCAGCAATACGGGTAGCATAGAACCTCAAAACCCTTAGAAACGGCACCATTCTGGACGCAAATGTCAGAAAGTAATTGAATCCCCAACTAAGGACGGCGAGGACGATGGCGGTAGCGCTCCGCCTTGTCCCGTTCGTAGGTGATCAAACGACCATAGAACTCATGCTTCCCCAAATTCATGGATAGAAACACATGGCGACGGGCGTTGCCAAACCCCTTGCGGGTAAAAAAGTTAATCGCTGGCGTATTTTCCGGATCCGTATCCACCAGCATAAACCGTACCCCATCTTCAATCATCCGTTCGATCAGTTTATCCACTAGGCGATCGCCCACGCGCGGCGCTGAAACTGGGGACTTAAGT
>JAAUUH010000045.1 GCA_012031145.1 Oscillatoriales cyanobacterium SM2_2_1
AACCTGGTGCGGAAGTACGTGCCAAGGGTTGGGCTGTTCGCCCATTAAAGCGGTACGTGAGCTGGGTTCAGAACGTCGTGAGACAGTTCGGTCCATATCCGGTGCAAGCGCAAGAGCATTGAGAGGACTCCTCCTTAGTACGAGAGGACCGGGAGGAACGCACCGCTGGTGTACCTGTTATCGTGCCAACGGTAAACGCAGGGTAGCCATGTGCGGAGTGGATAACCGCTGAAAGCATCTAAGTGGGAAGCCCACCTCAAGATGAGTGCTCTCATGACATAAGTCAGTAAGGTCACAAGTAGATTACTTGTTGATAGGTTCTAAGTGTACGCGCAGTAATGCGTTTAGCTGAGGAATACTAATAGACCGAGGGCTTGTCCTCCTTTTCTACATTCTTTCTCTTTGCTGTGCAGCTTTCAGGGTGTCTGTCTGGTGTCTATGGTGCGGTGGTACCACCTGATCCATCCCGAACTCAGGTGTGAAACGCTGTTACGGTCAAGATACTTTAGGGGTTGCCCTACGGGAAAATAGCTCGATGCCAGACTTACCCTGCTTATATCTTCACTTCTCGTTTTTCTCATTGAAGGGATGTTTAATTTGAACCTGATGAGCATCAATTTCTCTTAAAAGCAAATTTAGAACTTGTGCTATTGGGTTTTTGTCTGAGCCAATCATTTTGTCGGATTCAAAGTAGGCGATGTTGTTTTTTTGACATCTTCTTTTTTGTTGATCGTAAAGCCTCGAAAAAGTGATGCTAATCAGTTTTTTTCTGGTGACTTGGCACTCGTATACGGTATGGTAACCGCCGCTGCCAACAACTAGCTCGGCTTTATTAATAACTTCAATGCCGGGAAAATGTCTGCTCCAAATGATATTTTTGTTTACTATTTTGGGATGTCTTGCACTGAGAATAGTTATCTTTTTTGTTAGATGGCAAAGTTTTAGGCTAACCATCTCAAAAAGCTCTTGCTCTTCTACCTTGCCACTAACACAGATAACGATGCCAGCTTCTTGATTGCCTGGCCCTAGTTCGCGGCTACTGCGCATGACCCAAGGTTCGGAAGTGGTGCCAATGTGGCTGAGCGGGGTGAATCTCTCGACACTGACGGTTTGGGAATAATGTTTGAGGACAAATTCCTCAATGTGGTAGGCCAAAAGATAATTAGGACTTATGTCTCTATGGACAAAGATACGCTGGCATTGTTGCATCTTGGGGAGAATGGGGACTAGATCGCCAACAATTCCCCTTGGGAAGGTGTCAACAAAAAGAACTTCTGGGGCAATGTCTCTGATAATCTTTGGCATTTCATGACAAACACTGTCGATGGTTGCCTCGCTGGGAATTGGGATGAATCGTAGTTGCAGACCAAATTCCTTAACTTCTTTCTGCCATGAAGACGAACTTTGGATCAGGGGTAGATGGGGGCAGTTGGTAAGGATGACAATGGGATGGTGTCGGGAAGCGATTCTAGCGAAGGCGAGGGCACGTACAAGGTGTCCCCACCCCCCGCCTAAGGCATACATGCACCAAGTCAACTGGCTCCTAGCTCCGTCTCATAGGACTCATGACTGGTGAAAGCATTGCTGTCTGCCTCAGTGAAGTCGAAGTTGCCAAAGTTGGGGTAGATTTTGCGATCCTCCTGATAGGGATGATAGGCACCGGGATGGAAATAATCATCTTGGCTAATGTTGCTTTGGTCGCAGTAGGGACAACCAATAGTTGTAGTTCTGCCGCAGCGATGGGGGAAGAGGAAGCCAATGATGTTGTCACAGCCATTCATATTTTTCTAGGGCAGTGTCGATTGAGATTGTACTCTAGGGTTTTGGAATCAAAAAGGATAGGCAGGAAGTGAATGCTTTTGATTTCTCGAAAGTAGAAGAGGATTGGTAATGCCGGCCAAAAGATGTGCCAATCTTGCCAGTCGCTGTAGGGGAAGTGGCGAATTTGAGTTGATCCACGATAGATTTCGAGGGCGCTGGAAGTGAATATTAGGCGAAGGGTTGCAGTTTGGTAAGTGAGCGTGATTCCAAGTAAGGCAATGACAAGGCACAACCAAAAGTTGACCCAATATAGGGGGATAGACAGGAACACGAGGGTGATGGGAATAGCGTAGTTGGGATGGACTTGAGTGTCTGGGGATGAAGGTGATTGTGGATTCACGAGTTTCGTATGAGGGAGATATCGTATTTTAGAGCTGTCAGCGGCTTTTGACGAGGTTATAGATGAATGGCGATCGCCTTTTGACGAAGGTAGTGATCACAGAGAACAAGAGCAACCATAGCTTCGACCATGGGGACGGCCCTAGGGAGGACGCAGGGGTCGTGGCGACCACGGGCAGTGAGTTCTGTTTCTTGACCATCGGTAGTGACAGTTTTTTGGGGTTGGAGGATGGTGGCAGTGGGTTTGAATGCTACACGCAAAGTGATATCTTCGCCGTTGGAGATGCCGCCTTGAATGCCACCGGAGTAGTTGGTATGGGTGCGAAGGCGATCGCCCTCCTGGTAGAACGCATCATTATGCTCTTTGCCCGTAAGGCGCGTGCCCGCAAAGCCAGATCCAACTTCAAAACCTTTAGTTGCGGGCAGAGATAGGAGGGCTTTGGCAAGATCGGCTTCGAGCTTGTCAAAAACTGGTTCGCCGAGACCGGCGGGGACGTTGCGGACTACGCACTCGATGATACCGCCGACGGAGTTGCCTTCTTTGCGGATGGACTCAATGAGGGCGATCGCCTGTTCAGCCATATTGGGATCGGGACAGCGGACGATATTGGACTCAACTTGGGCAGCTGTGAGTGTGTCAACATCTACGACGGCTTCGAGGGTGTGGATGGTGCGAACATAGGCGATGATTTCCATATTGGCAACGTGCCGCAGTATTTTTTGGCGATCGCCCCGGCAGCCACTCGACCAATGGTTTCTCGGGCCGAGCTTCGTCCCCCACCTTGCCAATTGCGAATCCCATATTTAGCCTGATAGGTGGCGTCGGCGTGGGAGGGACGAAATTTGGTGGCCATTTCACTATAGTCCTGGCTGCGGGCATCTTGGTTGCGAATCAAAATGGCAATGGGGGTGCCAAGGGTGTGGCCTTCAAAGACACCGGAGAGGATCTGAGCTTGATCGGCTTCCTGACGTGGCGTGGTGATCTTGCTTTGACCAGGGCGGCGACGGTCAAGATCGAACTGGAGGTCGGCTGCAGAAAGTTCAATCAGGGGAGGGCAACCGTCAACCACTACGCCAACACCACCGCCGTGGGATTCGCCGAAAGTGGTGACGCGAAAAAGATGCCCAAAAGTGTTCCCCATAGTACTTTGCTGAAATTCCTCTGCCATCTTAGCCCCATCACAGGGGAATTGTTCATGGTATGTTGACGACTGAATGAATAACTATTCGATAACTTATGGGCTGCCCAAAGGTTACTTCTTTGCATATTATTGAGGTTCGTTAGTTTCGTCTTCTTTTCTTTGTTGCTGTTATTTTTCTTGCATCTTTCGTGCGATGAGGACTCCTTTGCATAGCCCTCCCTCCGGTTCGTCCCCTGCTGTTGGGGGTAAAAAAGTATTTGTGATTGATGATGAGATCACGAACTACGAAGTGATTGCGAGGATGCTACGCCGTGATCACTATCAGCTTACCTATGCGACCAATGGACGGGAAGCGCTGGAAGTGGTTGGGGGTGTAAACCCAGACGTGATATTGCTCGATGTCATGATGCCCTATGTTGATGGGTTGGGAGTTTGTCGCCAACTCAAGGCTGATGCGCGCTATCGCCATATTCCAATTATCATTGTGACAGCGTTGAGTTCTAAGTCAGAACTGGCCCAATGTTTGGATGCGGGGGCAGATGATTTCATTAGTAAGCCTGTTAGTCGAATCGAGTTGCGATCGCGAGTCCGCTCAATGTTGCGCATTAAGCAGCAATTTGACCAGCTTCAAGCGGTGCAGCAATTGCGGGATGACATGACCCGGATGCTGGTGCATGACATTCGCAGCCCCTTGACTAATATTTTGCTGTCCTGTGAGAGCCTGCGTCTGACACCCATGACGCCCGATCAGCTGAGGAAAGTAGATCGAACGGCGCTGGCGGCTAAGCGGATGGAGGGGATGGTGGACGAATTGTTAACCATGTCGCGGGCAGAGTCGGGACGGTTGCAGCTAAATTGTAATTTGGTGGCAATTGATGCATTGGTTCATCATGTATGCGATCACGTGGCAGACTTTGCAGCCCGTAAAAAAGTGGTGATCACTTGTCACAGCCAGCCGGAAAAGTTGCACCATTCTGTGGACGCAGCCCTATTTCAGCGAGTGATTGAAAACCTGCTGATCAATGCGATCAAATACTCCCCAGAGGCGGGCAAAGTATGGGTGTGGGTCGAAGCGGCCCAGCCCCAGATTCGAGTGCGGGTTGTCGATCAGGGGAAAGGGGTGCCACCAGAGCTGCATCAATCCATCTTTGAAAAGTACACGACGGGTACCGTAACCCCCGGCTTTTCCCAGTTTGGGCTGGGGTTAGCGTTCTGCAAAATGGTGATTGAGGCCCATGGGGGAAGAATTTTTGTCGAAGATGCGCCGGAAGGAGGAGCCTGTTTTGTGGTGTTGGTTTAGCCGCACTTGCTAGAGTAGGGGTAGTCCCACAACAGGCGTGCTACACCCCACACACTATGGATATTAGGGAAAGCTTTATGATGGCGGGGCGCACCCTTAGCGCCAACCGGATGCGGAGTTCATTAACCATGCTGGGCATCATCATTGGTAATGCTTCGGTCATCGCCATGATTGGCATTGGACAGGGGGCTCAACGCTATGCTGCCGAGCAGTTCCAGTCCTTGGGGACAGATGTTATTTTTGTGATTACCGGGACGGACAATGCTCGACGCAATGTGATCGCGCCACCTAACCGCTTGGTGCTGGAGGACTCGGTGGCGGTGGCGACTCAAATCGCGGCGGTTCGGGCAGTAGCTCCCCAAATTAATGGTTCAGAGTTGGTCAGTGCAGGTAACAATACCCGGCGGGCGACGATCATTGGCACGACACCCTCCTACAGTGAGGTGCGGAATGCTGATGTTTCCACGGGGCGATTTTTTAGCATGGATGATATGCGCCGAAATGCGCGAGTGATCACCATTGGCAGTGCTTTGGCCCGGGATCTATTTCCCCAGGGTTCTCCGGTTGGGCAGCAAGTGCGGATTCGGGGAACAAGCTATGAAGTGATCGGTGTGATGTCGGAGAAAGGGGCTTTTCTCGGCACCAATCAGGACGACACACTATTTATGCCGGTCAGCACGATGACAAATCGGCTGGTGGGTCAACGGACTTCCCCCTATGGGATCGCGATTCAGGTGATTAATGTGTCGGCCCGCAGCCCCAAGGAGGTGGCGGCGGTAGAGTTCCAGATTGCCAATCTTCTGCGCCTGCGCCATCAGTCAACGGGGGAGGCGGCGGAGGAGACCTTCACAATTCGGACGCAGCGGGACGCCTTACAAATTGTGGGCAACATTACGGGGGCGCTTACGATCATGCTAGCGGCGATCGCCGGAATTTCGCTGTTGGTGGGTGGTATTGGCATCATGAACATCATGTTGGTGTCAGTAACAGAGCGAACCCAGGAAATTGGGCTGCGTAAGGCGATTGGGGCTTCCCAAGCAGATATTTTGTCCCAGTTCATGATCGAGGCGGTAATCCTATCCCTCGTCGGTGGTTTGGTAGGAACGGGTATTGGCGTGGGTGGAGTGTTGTTGGTGGCGATCGCCACGCCTCTGCAGGCCGGAGTTTCCCTAGCGGCCATTGGTTTGGCGGTGGGGGTGTCAGGCAGCATTGGGTTGTTTTTTGGGGTTTATCCGGCACGGCAGGCAGCGAGACTTGACCCGATTGTGGCCTTGCGCTCAGCCTAGGACTTCGACTTAATGCCTCGATTGGCATAGGAACCAATTTAATAAAACCTTTACAATGCCATCAACGCCCCATAAATTCACCATGTTGACCCATCCTGATACCTCTTCTTCTGAGTCCAATACTTCCCCACTGTCTACAGTTGTTTCCTTGCAGGAGGTTACTAAAACCTATGGGATGGGAGACACCCTAGTTTCAGCCCTAAACCACGTTAGCTTTGAGATTCAGGAAACCGAGTATTGCAGCATTATGGGGGCGTCGGGATCGGGTAAGTCCACGTGTATGAATGTGATTGGTTGTCTGGATCGCCCAACCTCGGGACGCTATTACTTGGATGGGCAAGATGTTTCGGAGCTGGACGAACTGTCCTTGGCCAGAATTCGCAACCTCAAGATTGGGTTTATTTTTCAGCAGTATCACCTTTTGCCCCAGCTTTCCGCCCTCGAAAATGTGATGTTGCCCATGGCCTATGCCAGTGTCTCAGGAAAAGACCGGCGAGATCGGGCAACGGAGGCTTTAATTCGAGTGGGGATGGGAAATCGGCTTCCCAATCGTCCGAATCAACTCTCTGGCGGGCAGCAACAGCGGGTTGCCATTGCCCGCGCAATCGTCAATCATCCCGTGATTCTGCTTGCCGATGAGCCGACGGGGGCCCTCGACTCCCGCACGACACAGGAGGTGCTTTATCTGTTTGGGGAACTCAACGCCAGTGGCATTACGGTGATTATGGTTACCCATGAGCCTGAGGTTGCACGACAAACACGGCGAATTATTTGGTTTCAGGACGGTCAGGTGCTCAACCCCCATCTCAAGCCCGAAGACCTTAAAAGCGTGCTTTAGCCCCCATGGAGTGTTGCCGATCGAAGCGTCCTAAGCAGAACAGGGGAGCATGACTACTTGGCTTTGATTTTGGCTTTAATAGCATCCACTTCTAGAGCAACGTATCCGAAGGCAGGGGGCAGACCTCGCGTAGAAGTTCCCGGAGTTGCTGGCGAAATTCACTCGTGTCCTTACCAGTGCGGGGCTTACTGAGGAAACGGCAATGGGCCCACTTGGCCCGGAAGCTATTGGTGGTACTATTCTCGGCAGTCAGAATCACAATCGGAATCTCGGATAGCTTCCGATGGCGGCGGATTTGTTTGAGCAGTTCAAAACCGTGCACCTCGGGCATATTGAGATCTAAAAACACCACTTTGGGATCATGCTCTAGCATGGTGAAAACAGCATTAGCTGCCGACTGCTCGGCAACGACGGCATAGCCCCAACTATCGAGTAAATCGCGAAACTGACGCAGAATCAGCGGTGAGTCATCGACAATCATCACCTTTATAACCGGGTCTTTCTCGATGATGAAGTTGAGGCACTCGTTGCTGTGGGACAGGGGTAGGACGGCAACGATGTGCTCCTGGGCTAGCTTTTCCAGTTTGATGGCAGTGCGGATCAAAGGTTGCTGAAAAGAATCGGCAATTTGGGTGATCCGATGTTTTCCGGTGGTCATTTTGATGAACAGAGGGATCTGGGCGATCGTGTTGTCGTCGTCAATGAGTTGGACGGTTTGGTAAGGGTGGTGGAGATGCTGGAACTGCTGCCACTGTTGGGCAGCGCGCTGGGCGGTTTCAACTAGGACGCCGAGCTTCCATATGGGCAGATGAATTTTGGTGTTGTTGGGAGCTGGTTGCCAAAGGAGGGTGAAATCGTCCTCGAGAAATAGTGCCAAGAGATTCTCTAGCATGACCTCCTTAAGCGCTGTGCGGGTTGCTTCTGGATCTTGCTCATAGATTTGTCCCACCATGCGATAAAGGGCATAGCTGTTGGGAAACCTACCCGTTAGTTGGGTTTGGGCTGAGGCGCTGGTTTTGTGCAGCTTGAGTTTGCGCTGGAGGGTCGGGATAAATTCGGCAGTTTCTTCAATCAGGGCCACCGTACCGTTGGTGATGAAGAGGTTCCAACAGAGGTGGGCGCTATTGACTCGGGCAATCCCTATGTTGTTTTGCAGTAGTTCCAACATCGCTAGAAGGCTCTGGCGATTGAGATTGGTTAGAACTTGCCCGGCGGGAATGGACGGGATTGACTCTCCTTCATAGAGGACTTGGGGCGCGTTGGGCGCTCCAGCAGAACTGTGAAAGTTGTCAGTGGGGGATGACATGGCAGTGGGAAACAGGAAGGTAAAGATAAGGTTAAGCCTACAATGAATTATACCGTTTGGGGCGAAAGGTCTTGGAAATGTTAAGGAACCGCAATATCCCCTAGGGATAGCGCTTAGAATTAAGACAGTTTTAGGATGTGATGACATTTTGACAACGGTGGCGTTCGATTCAATACCAGCAGCTTTGGCAGATTTGCGGGCGGGACGGCTGGTGGTTGTGGTAGACGACGAGAACCGCGAAAATGAGGGAGATCTAATTGGGGCAGCCCAATTTGTGACACCGGAAAGCATTAACTTCATGGCGGTCCATGGGCGGGGCTTAGTCTGTTTGGCGATGATGGGGGAGAGGCTAGATCAGTTGGATCTGCCCCTGATGGTAGATGCCAATACAGATAGCCAGCAAACGGCGTTTACGGTTAGCATTGACGCCCGCCAAGGGACGACGACCGGAATTTCGGCGGGCGATCGCGCCCATACGATTCAGGTGGCAATTCACCCGGAAACGCGGGCGGAGGATTTGCGACGTCCGGGACATGTGTTCCCATTGCGGGCACGGGCGGGGGGGGTGCTGCGGCGAGCGGGGCATACTGAGGCAGCAGTAGACCTGTCCCGGCTAGCGGGGCTGTACCCTGCGGGGGTGATCTGTGAGATTCAAAATGCCGATGGCACCATGGCACGACTGCCAGAACTGGTGGAGTATGCCCATCGGTTTGGGCTGAAATTGATTAGTATCGCCGACTTGATCGAGTATCGCCTTAGCCATGAGCGGTTGGTGCGGCGGGAGGCGATCGCCCGGTTGCCATCCCTTTTTGGCGAATTTTTGGTCTATGCCTATCGCAGTGAATTGGATCAAACGGAACACCTCGCGATTGTTAAGGGTTCTCTGGCGCAATTAGCACATCAGCCAGTGCTGGTGCGGGTGCATTCGGAGTGTTTGACTGGTGATGCCCTAGGGTCGTTGCGGTGTGACTGCCGGGGGCAGTTGCAAAGTGCGCTGAAGATGATTGAGCATGCTGGCTTTGGGGTGGTGGTCTATCTGCGGCAGGAGGGAAGGGGCATTGGGTTGATGAACAAAATTCGGGCCTACGAACTTCAGGATCAGGGTCTTGATACCGTGGAGGCCAATGAACGTTTGGGGTTCCCTCCAGACTTGCGCAATTATGGTGTGGGAGCCCAAATTTTACGGGATCTGGGCGTTCGGAAGATGCGTTTAATTACCAACAATCCCCGCAAGATTGCGGGATTAGGGGGGTTTGGACTAGAGGTAGTAGAGCGATTACCACTGCTAATTGAGACCAACGAGTATAATCTTCGCTATCTTGAGACTAAGGCGTCAAAACTGGGGCATCTCCTAGCGGATGGCTAGGATTTTTGCCGCCGCCGATCACGCCACTCCAGGTAGGTGAGATAGCCAATGCCGAGGGTAACACCAACCAGAAGGGCAAGGGCAAGCCAGAAGATGCCTCCCAAGAGCCAAGATTCGGTCATTAGAGTCCGTTCCGCCCCCATACCACGAAGGCGATGGAAAGGGTAAACATGCCGAGGAGTCCTACCCAGCCTAGGGTCAAAATATCCATGTTTTTTTGCGGTTCCTTTAACAACGATGGTTGATATATTGAGAAAAAAATACTTTGACCATGATAGCCGCTGTCTTTACGGGTAGGGCGCGGGAAATTATCAAGAAGTGTGAAGGGTGCAGCCTATGATGGAGCAGTGGCTAAGGGAATCGTTGGGTTATGCACTATCGGCGGTTTGGCAAAACGGAGATGGAGCTTTCGGTATTTACCCTGGGAGCGATGCGGTTTTTGGAGTCGGATACTAATGCGATCGCCACGATTGAAAAAGCTTTAGATCTGGGGATCAACCATATTGAAACCGCCAAGGGCTATGGCAAGAGCGAGGTATTCATCGGAGCGGCCATGGCAGCAGGCTTGGCGCGGCGACGGGAAGAGTTTTACCTAACCACGAAGATTCCGCCGACGGAAGATCCGGCAACCATGGCGCAGTTGATCGACCAGTCGTTACGTCGACTGCAAGTGGACTTCGTAGACAATTTCGACATTCATGGGATTAATACACCCGCCCACTTGGAGATGGTGCGGAATCCCGATGGCTGCATGAAGGCGGTGCAGGCAGCAGTGGTGCAGGGCAAGATTCGCCATGTGGGATTTTCTACCCACGGGTCGTTGGCGGTGATTTTGGGGGCGATTGAAACGGATCTGTTTGCATCGGTGAATTTGCATTATTACTATTTCAACCAGCACAATGAGCCAGCGGTGCAGCGGGCAGCGGAAAAGGACATGGGGGTATTTATTATTTCGCCGTCGGATAAGGGGGGGATGCTGTATACCCCGCCGCCGCTGCTTCAGGATCTCTGTGCGCCCTTTTCCCCTCTGTATATCAATGATCGCTTTTTACTGTCCGATCTTCGGGTGCATACCCTGAGTTTGGGGGCAGCCAATCCCCAGGAGTTTGGCGACCATCGGGTGGCTTGGGACATGGTGGGGCCGCTGACGCCAGAGGAGCAGGCGGTTCTGGCGCGCCTAGATCGGCAGTATGGGGTTTTAGGAGGCGATCGCTGCTCCCAATGTTTTGCCTGTTTGCCCTGCCCAGAACAGATTAATATTCCGGAGGTGCTGCGGCTGAGAAACATGGCGATCGCCTTTGAGATGCAGTCCTTTGGTGAGTATCGATACAAAATGTTTGAACATGCTGGCCATTGGTTTCCGGGACGTAAGGCTAATCACTGCACAGACTGTGGTGATTGTTTACCCCGCTGTCCAGAAGTGCTAGAAATTCCCCGTCTATTGCGGGATGCCCACCAGCGATTACATACTGTCGAGGGCAAGCGCCTATGGGAGTAGGTATGGGATAAAAAATCGCTTTTTGTGGGCAATCGGAGGGTAATGTGAAGATGATAGCTAGTTTCTAGTCCATATCCCATAAGATAGATGAAATGTACCATCGGTAATAGGGAGCGCCTGCCTATGCCACCTACCAGTGATGAAATTGTTGGTTCGCTACGGAGCAGTTTGTCATCGGTTGCCCATAATTTGACCCAGACCCTTGGACCCCAAGGTATCGATGCGGTGGTGCACATTGACGACAGCTATTTAATTGTAGATTTGCGTGCTCCAAGCTTAATCAATCAGCGGCAAATGGTGGATTTGGTAAAAACAGAGCTGGAGCGAGTCACTCCCGATGGCGTGACCCGGGTGCGGGTGCGGGGATGGCGAACCTATCCAGCGGTCGATGGGGCTGTTCCCGAGCCTGAGTCGCTCTGGATGGAAAATTGACCCTCCAGCCACCGTCGGGAATCCTGCAGAAAACTGCTTCCTCAGCCCTTATGCCATCGGATCTCGTTGCTGCACCCCAAGACGATCCTCTCGAGCCCATTGCTGACATGTCTGGTGAGCCCTTTAGTAGCGGGGCATCGTCGGTGTCAAGCCTATCTGCACCGTCTATGACTTTGCCAGTGTGGCAGTTGATGTTGCTAGGGGTCTCCATTGTCGTAGTGGGGCTGGGGATTGGGGTGACAACCCGCCTATTGACGGCCAGTTTGGGGCGATCGCCCCAAGTGTCCGATCCAGCTCCCCCATCCCCTAGCCCTGAGTCTGCTATTGTCAACCAACCAACCACTCAGCCCCCGGGAAATCAAATTACTCGTGCCCAGTTTGAGCGAATCATGACGGGGATGACCCTGGCGGAGGTGGAGACCATCTTTGGGGCCAAGGGAACGCTGTTGGTGCAAAACAAAGCGGGCGAGGGGGAAGCCAGTGTTTATTCTTGGAAGAATCCCCAAGGTAGCAATGCCATTATCGAGTTCCGGGATGGCAAGGTGATCGCTAAGGCTGAGGCGGGACTGCCGTAGGAGCCTCAAATTGTATCTCCATTTCCGCAGGAGGGGCGGACTCTGGCGCAGATGGGGTGGGTGAGTTGAAGGTCCACCAAAAAGTGGCGATCGCCAGCAAGGTCAGGAGGGCGACGATACTGGCCCTCCGGCTGCCGTGATGATAGAGGAGGGGCTTTATGCCTTCTGCGGTCAGTTTGGCGACCCGCACCATGGGGATGGGGGTACGATAAAACCAGCCCTGGATCATAACGGACTTGTGCTGTTCCACAAGGGTCAGCACCCGACTGAAAGGTTTACCAGTGGCGAAAAGGGGATGGACAAAGGCCAGATCTACTGCCCCGGTTTCATCGACCAGTTTGAACTCACTGCCATAATCGAAGAGGCGATCGCCGCGCTGCATCAAGATGCCTTCCATCTGCACCGGCTGCCCTCGAGTACCGCTCAGGTACGGGTCGCCCAAAAGACGGGTTATCGGCAGCGTACTCAGTCGTCCAAAGCGGGGAAATTGCCGGGCTAATTGCAGCAACTGACTAAATGCCGCTGCACTTATGAATAGGGGAACCCCCAAGAAGGGGAGTGGGCTGTGGGTGAATGCCACGAAGCCAAGGACCAGGGCAAAGCCTAACCAGATCGGCTCACCAAAGGTCAACAACCACTCATAGACCAGTCCTTGGGATAACCGCGAAGGACTAATTTGCCGCTGTAGGGTCTTCACCTGATGTTGCAGATCCTCGTCGGTGGGGGGGACTTGGCATAGGCGGTGTAGCCGCCGACCAAGGAGCGGATGGGAGCTTTGCACCTCCAATAAATTCGCCCGGGGGTTAAAGAGCTCCCAACTGAGGAGTGTTCCGAGCATTTCATTGTTTGCTCCGTAGGCAAAGCCACTGCCCAAGGCGATCGCCCCATTGAAGTCCATGACACATAATCGGGTGAAGGCAGAGAGATGTTTCTTAGCCTGCCCGGCCGCCGTTGTGTTCTCGGGGGCATGGGTGACAACCAGATGGGCCAACTTCCCTAGGGTGCGCCACAGACGCTGGGGATTGCCTGTGGCGATCGCCGCGAACCGATCCGCATAGTAATGACGTAGGCGCAGCACCCACTGTAAGGGCAGCGCAGATACATCGGCTAAGCGCTGCATCCCCCAGTTGATTAGGTCTAACACCAATGCCAGCACCAAAAACACCGTGCCAACATAGGGAATGGCAATACTTAACTGACGCAGAGCCCTGGGCAGTTCGCCAAGGCGAGACTGGAGCATTTGGGCGGCGGTGGGAATCAAACTGCCAAAACTGACCAGGGCCAAATCTCCGTGATGGGCTTGCCCTAGCCCTTGGGCCAATAGGAGGGACAGTTCCTCGTCACTTAACGCCGTCAGCAGCTCCGCTGCCATCACGAAATGCACGCGCCTGATCCCATAGGCAAGAAAATAGGGTGTCTTGAGCTTAACGACTCCCAACTTCGGCAGGGGGAGTCGGTGGCGTTGGCAAATCTCCTCAACCGTCATCAAACAACGGGGGTGCTCCCGCCCCAATTCCCCCAGGGAAATCCAGCGGACACTTGTTCCTAGCCCAATGAACATCCCCCAAAGAACATGATTGCCAAAGAACATGCCCACCAAAGGCAAGCAGACTGACCCTCCGACCAGCAGCCATGATTGCCAGTCTTCCCAAGCTAGGTCACTCAGTTGAATTCCTAGTCCCGTAAAGGCGATCGCCAAAAAACATAGCTTAGCCAACTGGCCCAGAGACGCGGTGCCAAGGACGGGAGAGAATCGTCCGCGAACCCTGTCTGAAATGGCTCGCCGCGAAGCAGTTCCGTTGAATCATCCGGCAGGGCAAAGGTGCGTTGAATACTAACGTTGATCCCCTGGGTTTTACCCCTGCCCTTCTGCTTGGTGAGCGTGGATTCCATTTGGGCGATCGCCCGCTGGGAAGCCTCTTGAATTATTGTCTCCTCTGCCTCCGCTGCTGTCAAAACCTGACGGAGTACCGCTACTGTCTCCTCTGGCTGGGCACAGTAGCGACTGAGCCAAATGGCCATGGAACGAAACACCTCATCGTCGGCATTCTTGATCTCCCCCAACCAGTCCCGCCATCCGTCTGGCAACTCCGCGATCGCCGTCCGTTTCGGGTCGCGAAAAAACTGATCCAAGGTCGGCAACAGGAGACGCTTTTCTGTGTCAGATAAATCCACAAAATATGTCAATCGTCGGGCTACGCCCTCCCGAGGTTGGGGTAAATCTGCCCTCAGCAGAGACCTATTGCGAATAAAGCAGTAGTGTGAGAGCACCAGAATATCCCCATCCACCGCCTCATCCGCTACTTGATCCCCAAGAGATGTAACTTCGGCAGTATTCTGTGCTATCCCTTCGCCAACGGCAATCGATGCCGTCTCTGATGCTTCAACCCCCACTTCAACCCTATCGAACGCAGCGGGTAGCTCCAGCGGTAACTCCACCAAATCCGCTGCCTCAGCCTCGAACTGGGCTATGAGCGAATTGCGATAGGATTGAATGACCGTCGCTTCCTCTTCCATGGTGAACGATGAATGGGCAGAGGGCAGTATTTCTGGCACGATCCCAAAAGCCGTGTCATCTGCTTGGGAAATGATCTCCTCAAAAGTAAATTCTTCTTCCTCCACTTGCTGGTCGAGGGAGCTGACATGGGAGTAGGACGGCACATCGGACGCAGGAATCTCAAGAAGGTAAGATACTTCCCATTCCGGCTGCACCTCCCCCAGTAGGCGGCAACAGATGGTCAATGAATTACAAACATGGGCTCCGTGGTCATAGATGGCTTGCCACAGGAGACCGTAAAGTTCTTGGCAAGCGAACTGCTGATCGACATGATGCTCTTCAGGGCGATTTAGAATCACTAATAGGCTTGCGCTATGCCCAATAACCTGAACAACCACTTCCTCTGGAAAGCAGGTCTCGATTAAATCTTGGCAATACTTGGCGATCGCATCCATCAAGAACAGTAATGGGCATGATCAAGGTTGGTCTGATCATACTTTTCCTGCCCTAAGGTGACAAGACTATTCCGCAGAAAGTATATCAATTAGGGCGTCAGCCTCCGCCACTGCCAGTCGTGCTTTTTGATAAACATCCTCAAACTCCAGATTTGCCACGGTCAGCCCTTGCATGATCATGATGGCAAAATATTCCCGCTTGGTCATGCCATCAATAATAGAATCCACTTCTTTGTTGTAACTAATAGGATAGGCATGGTCGCTGCGCTTGGTAGTCATAGGAATCGGGAGGCTCCGTAGCGAATAGACGCTACCTATTATGAACCATGCTGCTCCCTTCCCCCATAAATTCTGCCGACAATCCTATGGGATCAGCCCCACTAACCGCCCAGGGTTGCAAGGCGTTGACGAATGGAAGGGGCATACAGCCGCAGATAATTCCAGTAATTTTCAAATACCCGCTCCACATAGTCCCGTGTTTCTGTATAGGGAATACTGCGAATGAACGCATCGGGATCACTGGCCCCGCGCTGCCGCACCCATCGCCCCACCGCCCCCGGCCCCGCGTTGTAGCTGGCGATCGCCAACATCGAATTATTTTGTAATTGCTGATGGGTGTAGTTGAGATACCAAGTCCCGAACCGAATGTTATCCGAAGGTGAGTTGAGGTTGAATTGCTTAACGCCGATGCGCCCCGCAATGTAGGTGCCCGTATCCGGCATCACCTGCATCAAGCCAGTTGCCCCAGCCACGGAGCGAATTGTGGCTTCAAAGCGAGACTCTTGGCGGATTAACCCCATTACCAATGCCGGTGGTAACTTTTGCTGTTGAGATGCCGGGCTAATCAACTCCCAAAAGGGCAGGGGATAGAGGGACTGCCAATAGAGCGGCTGTCGCCGTAACTGCGGGATCAATGCCCGTTCTGCTGCTGACACATCAATCCAGTTCAAACTCTCCAATTGCCGAATGCCGACCAAGGTGTCTCCTACCCGCACCCGCAGCACCCCGTCGGTAAAAATCTCTGACACCGTCAGTAGCCGCCGTGCCCCCTTTTCCACCTGCCAATGGTTAAAAGCCTCTCGATCTAACCCCAAGGTGAACAGCGCCTGTACCTCTGCTGAACCCGCTGGTAAGGAGGAACGGTTGAGTTGGGGACTCAGCGGCGCGTTCACCTGCCGCACCGAGCTGAGATCGCCCACGGGCCAGCCCATGGCACTAGCCGATCGCCAGGCAAAGTAGGAATCGGGATGTTGCCTTAGCACAAACTCATGGTGTTGACGTGCCCGCTGGGAGGCTCCCATTTGTTGCGCCCAGCGTCCGGCCCAAAAATTGGCCTCCGCGGATACCGAGTGGGCGGGGCCCAACTGCTGAATTTGCTGTACTAGGGCGATCGCCCCAGAGCGATCCCCCCGCTCGGCCCTTTGGCGTGCCAAGCGCCAACGATATTGGGCTGCTGCGTTGCTTGTGCCATAGCGATTGAGGAGCAACTGATAATTGTCTTGGGCTGCCCGACTCTGCTGCCGTGCCAGCAAATCTGCTTTGATCAGCACCCCCTCTGCCGTTGTGTCAGCGTAGTTGGCAATCAGCCGATCTGCCGCCGCCAACCCTTGGGATGGGCTACCAATCTGAGTGATGCGCACCAACGCCCGTGGAGCCTCTGGACTGGTGGAAAATCGCTGCACCACCGCTCCGTACACGGCGATCGCCCGATCCCGCTGATTCAATGCCTGAAGGACTCGCCCCAAACGATAGAGCACCACCGCATTTTGGGTCGCTCGGCTATAGGCTACCACTGCCTGCCGGTCGGCCATGCGAAAGTAGTAGGCATCCCCTACGGCCCACCATTGCTCCGGTGTGAGATTGGGCTTAGCCGCCACCAGCCGGTCTAGATAGGGCACAATGTCACGGCGATCACCAAAATATACTGCCAGATGGGTCAACAGATCCACCCGACGCGGCTCCTGAGCCAAACCCCGCAATACCACCTCCTGCGATCGCAGATGACTGGGAAAGCGCTGCAACAAAGCCGAGTACTGTCCCAAGACAAAATGGGCTTCCGCTGCTACCGGATGCTGGGGAAATCGTTGTATCAGTTCCTGCCACGCCGCCGAAGCGGCCACCCGATCATTCGCCATGGTCAGGGCTTGGGCGCGCTTCAGCACCCAGTAGGCCATCAAACCTTGGGGTGCCTCCCCAGAGAGTACCTGCAAAGCCTCCCGCGGACGACTGGCCCGCAGCAGGGACTCCGCCTGCACCAACAATGGCAGGGAATCCCGACCGGGTTTAGCAACGCCTTGGGCCACAGCACTGGCAATCGGATCCCTGGGTTCAATAGCTTGATTTAGGGGCGAACGCCACTCGCCCCCGGCCCCAGCAAAGGTGCCCACTATACTCAGAAGCGCACCGCTGCCCCCCAGTAACCATAGTCCGAGTCTCTTAGATGCCATAGGATTATTCCCGATAACGACACCACGTTATGGTACATGAGACAGAAAAGCGCGGATTGAGTCGCTAAATGAACAGAAGTACCCAAAATGATCCACAGGTTCGCTTGCCAAAGGCCCCGCACCTAGGTAGTATGACTCTGTATTACTTGACGAATACTGTGCGGGGAGAAATGAGTAGCATCACTAAAAAGCTTCTGTTATCTGTAGCGGCACCTGTTGCTGGACTTTCAGCATTCTTGGCAGCGCAGCCTGCATCCGCCCTGAACTTTGATGTTATCTACACCTTTGATGGCAACTTGGCCGCTACGGAAACTGCTGATGCAAACAACTTAGTGCAGTTTTCTAACCTTACCGCTGGCGGTGCAGTAACGGCTAACGCCACACCACCTAATGGTAACTTTTCAAATCCTAACCAATTGGTGGCAACATTTCCTAACGGCAACCTTGAAGGTGTTAACGCAAACTTCTTTAGCTTTGTGATTACACCCGAAACACCAACCAGTAGTGTCTCTGTTACCAATCTGTTTTTTGAGTTTTTTGCATTCAATGAAGCTACAAGACTTATCGTAGCTGCAAGCAATGACGGATTTACGTCAAATGAAATTATTTTGGATCAAAACATTCCTGCTAGCTTTGGCGTTAGTTTCTTTGACCTGTCCAATCTAAACACAACTTTTCCTGGCACTTTAAGTGACAAATTTGCCGGTGCTGCAAATATCGAATTTAGGTTCTTCTCCTCAGTAACTACTCCTGGCATCTTTCCTGGAGAACGTGTTGTTGACAGTATTCGTGTTCGTGGTGTGCCCTTTGAATTTGAAGGTGGTATTGGCTTAGCCGCTCTGACTGCCGTTAGCGGATTTGCCCTGTGGCGTAAGCGCTCTTCCAATAATTCTGCCATTGTTGAGAACACGGTCGAGGCAGAATAGGTCAATTATTTGAACTAAATTTGACTTTATTACCCTGGTGAGGAACGCCAGGGTTTTTACTTTTTCATAGGGATTAGTCTTTGGCTAAGGGTGCTAATTAAAGACTCAAACTCCTGCGTCGAGAAGTTGCCTAGGCTTGTTAGTTCAATCCATAGGCACTGCCACTGTCGTAAATCGGTTTGCCCCAAAAAATAGCCCCAGAGGGTTTCTGGTAGCGCAGCCCGGCGGTTTTGGTGGGTTAGGTACTCGTCACGGGTAATGACCGTCGTGCCATCGGCGAGAAGGCATGTGGCATGAATCGTGCCTTTAGGAGTAGTAATTGTGGCATAGGTGCCGTGATCGCCCCAGGGCAATAGAGTAATAGTACGTTGATCCACCCCATGGGTCTGACTAAGCAGGGAGCGACCATCAAAAAGTTCTGTTTTAGGTTTCAAGGTCAGGGTTGCGAGGCGCTCCTTTAGCTGAAATGTTCCTAGAGAGTTCGGCTGCTCCTGCCATCCAAAGTTTCTCGGTGGCTGGGGTACTGCCGATTGTGCCAGTGGTTGAGACGGACGGCTGATGATGGCACCTAAAATTGCTAGGGCAACTCCTGCAATGGCAATGGTGTGGATAGATCTGCTCATAGGAATGGATCAAAATTAAATTCATTACGGCTGAGCCGAAACGCGATCGCCCCGAAGGCCAACATCATTCCTGTGACAAAAAGTTCCGCTCCCTGAGCCCCGTGCCAAAAGGTGAAGGCGGCATCGTTATTTTGGGCTACGAGGATCGCCAGGAGAGCAATGCGACACCCATTGACTAAAAAAGCAACCAAGACACCGCCAATGAGCATGGCCCAACGCCTAGTGGATGTTAGGACAAACAGGTAATAGCTGAGCACAACAAGCTTGATCACTAGGGCGACTATATCGACACTGGAGCAGGAGAAGTTAACTTCCACACTGCCTTCGGGCAACAGGACAAAATTATCTTGGCGACTCGCCTGAAAGCCGACATACCACAGCAAATAAGTGGAAAGCTTGGCATCAAGGGTGGAAATCCAAGTGATGAGGGATGTCCAAGTGTGGAGCGATCGCACAGGAAAAGCCAAAGCAGCCAATAGGGACAGCTCTCGCCAGTGCTGCCGGCACACCCCCCAGCCCCAAGCCATCAGCCAATAGGACGGCACCGCTACCAAAAGGTAAAATCCGCTTAGCACGTCACCCCCTACGGGAATTACCGATTGATGACTGCGGTACACCACCCAGGTCAGTCCTGCCGAACCCAGCAAAAACGCCGTTAACCTAGGAGTATGCTGCGGAAATATTCCGGTCTTGGGCGATCGGTAGCGACCGTATATGATCGCACTGGAAAGCACCACTAGATATAGGGATGGACCGGTCTCGATCCGTCCTAGATAAACAAACAGGACAGCAGCTAGGGCGATGAGCCAGAATCTTTTGGTCGAAAAAACAGCCATTATTCTGGCTTGAACTTGCTTTGACGACGGGCCCAGAGGCTATACCGCCAGATGTAAATCATTGCCACACCCGATACCAATGCCCCTAGGAGCCACTTTACCGTAGAGCGTAGCAGGCGACCACGGGAGGCATCAACATTGGCTTGGATCTGTTCTTTGGTCTGGGCAGCACTTCGGCTGAGTTCTTCATTGAGTAGGGTGCGCACCTCTTGGATGGTCGTAAGGTCTGTAATCGAGTCCTTCCTCAGGGCCTCAGCCTGCTGTCGCAGACGCTCGTCGGGAACTTTTTCCAGAAAGGCTTGACGATCACCGAGTTCACGATCAATGGCTTCAATGCCACGGGTCAGGTTGAAGGAACCCAGGTTGTATAGCCGCGATGTATTGACAATCAACAGGGGCACGCTCAAAAAATAAAGGATGGCAAATGCCAAGGGCAAATAGGAAAGCCATGCCAAGATCCGCACTTCCCTAAAATTTTCTGAATAGGGGAAAAAGATCAAAACGAAGGCAGTAAGGGGAAACCACACTGACTCAATCAGTCGCCCGATCGCCCGAAATTCAGAACTAGGATCGGTCAATTGCACTGTCATGATTAGTTCTATTAGGTCGGCTCCGATCAGAATCAGAAGTCCGAATCCAATTAATCGGGTCAGCAGAGCGTAGCTTTCAAAAGACATGGATTTGGGGCGGATAATGCACACCAATCTACGGTGTGGGCGGAATTTTTGTCAATTTTTGCCCAATCTTGCCCAAAACGTGCAGTATGGTGCCCCCCTAGCAACCAACTAGAATTTCTCGCATCTGGGCGGCTATAACCCCTCCAGGGGAATGGCCAAGAACCGGGCAATTTCTGCGGCCCGATCTTCTAGCTGGAACAGAGCCATGGGCTGCCCCACTTCGGTGATTGGCAGGTCAGCCTTACCTTTGATCCGGAGATAGAGCGCCCGCTTGGGGTTAAAGCCATTGCGGATGTCAACTCGAACCGCTTGGATGTCGGACAGTGGGTACTCAAACTTCAGGGAGCGGTTTTTGCCCAGCCAACCGCGCCGAAAGACGGTGGCCTTGCCCGTGGAACGGTTGAACTCGTTGAAGCCGCCACCGTAGTCTAGGGCTATGACTAACCACAGATAGACATCTAGGAGGGTGCCCGCAACGCCATAGAAGGAAAGAGCCAGCCCCTGGGGAACAAACTTAAGGGCGATCGGCTGGGAAATGGGCAGCAAATTTACCCCAAAAAAGCTGGAGAGCCCGGCAAGCAGAAAACCGATCGCCCCAATTGCCACAATGACTGCAAAGGCAAAGTTACTTAACCGTCGCGCCCCAACTACGGGATAACGCAATATGGCTTCAGAAGACACAGCAACCATAACCCTCTAACAATTGAACTGGTACTATCCTACTATTTCTCTGGAGCGCGGTAGCCCTGAAGATTCTCGGGCCGAAGGGGACGCATGATGCGGGTGGCTTGATTGATCAGGGATTCATCTCCCCGGACAATAACCAAGTATTTGCCCTCGGCGAGACGGTTGCGATAGGGCAGGGCATCGCTGCTCCCGGTGGCCAGGCCTACGCCCCCACCGACGAAGAAACTACCCATTGCGCCGCCGATCGCCCCTAGGAGCCCACCAATCAGGTGATTGCCCACCCCACCGGCCCAAGCAAAGGTTTGCAGTCCGCTAACAACACTAAAGCCGATGCCAGAAAAAAAACCAAAGGGCACCAGCCAAAATGACATCAGTCGCGCCTGACCGCGGGCCTGCTGCATCGGGTCGATCAGTCCAAATTCGTCAGCAGATGCATACCCCCTGCCCAAAATGGTAATGGTAGATAGGGGTAGGGCGGCAGCTTCAAGGGCAGAATAAACGGCCTCGGCTTGGATGCGATCGCCCCAGACACTGATTAAATAGTTCATAGGCAGGATAAAAATGGCTAACACTGACTACTAGGATAAGGGGCCCCATGGATCGCAAACAATTTCAGGAATGGCGCACCCAATCTGCTCGAGTTTTATCATCCCTGATTCCCAAAATCGCCAGCGCCACCCTGACTCCCGAAGATGCCCTAATTGATGATCTGATTCGCAGCTTGAGCAATTTACCCGCCCGGCCGTCGGGGCGGTTCCCCTACTCTGGTATCTTCCCCCCCGGTTCCCTGTCCGAGTCCCGCAACCGTGCCTCAGTTCTGCTCACCAATCTCATTCCCCGCATTCCTGAACCCATCGGCAGTGTTCATGACCAAGCCGTTGATGACCTGCTGCGAGCCCTGGGTAACCTGCCCACCC
>JAAUUH010000046.1 GCA_012031145.1 Oscillatoriales cyanobacterium SM2_2_1
TGTGCCTTGGTAACCAATCGATTACAACCTGAACAAGGTAGCCCACTGCAACAGGTGGAAGTGCTGAAGTTAATGACTTAGCCCAAGCGCTCACGGCCGGCCTAGTCTGCCCGGCGATCGCCTTAACCTGAAGGTTCTCAAGGAAGGCAAGGAGCCATCCCAGGGTGTTGGTTATTTGGAGGATGGCACGATGGTGGTGGTGGAAGAGGGGCGCAGCTATGTGGGTAAACACCTCTATGTGACGGTTACCAGTGCGCTGCAAACTTCGGCCGGTCGCATGATCTTTGCGCGACCTGATGTGTTGGCTACGGTCTAGGGGTCGTTGATGTTGGGGATTGCTCCTACGCTCAGTGAGGGTTGGCGCGGGGCGATGCGCCAAATTCGTAGCTCTGCTCTGTTGGTAGCAGGTTTGATCTTGCTGGCTGCGGTGCCCCACCTAGAATCCATCCCATGGTGGTTTTGGCTGGGGGTTGGGGCGGCGGTAGGGCTAGGAACATTGACGCGACGAGCAATCCGACGGGCTTGTCAGTGGAATAGTTTTTGTGAGTTGCCGCGATCGCTGGTGTTGGTAGCCGGGGCGGGTTGGTGGGCCATGGTAGCAACAGCAAATCTATCGCTGCATTGGTTGGCAGTAGGATGGTGCTGGATTGCTGCCCACTGGCTAACCGTTGCCCTGGTGCTGACATGGGGGCTAGAACGGGATGGTGAGGCAATCCCAGAGATGCCCTTGGGGGTGATGCACCTAGCGAGTGGGGGAGTGGTGCTCAGTCCGCTCGTCCAAGCGCAGCAGCCACGGCAGTGGAGTTGCTTACTGTTGCTCTTATTGGCTCCCTGCTACTGGTTATTCCTGCCGTTACCAACGGCGGTGAAACCCCTGCTGGTAGGGGTGATCGCCCTGACAGGATTGATTGGGGTTAGTACCTGGCAGGTGCGGGTAGAGTTGGATGCAGGCTTGCTGCGGCTCAATTTTGGTGGCTGGTGGGGGTTGGGGCGCACCTATGTGATTTCGTTACGGGGATTCTCGAAGCTCGGTTCCGTTCGGGTGCATGAACAGGAGAATGAAATGCAGTGGCTGCAACTGTCCGGTACTGATGGTGAGCTAACCCTACCCTTGGCGATCGCCGGGATTTCGCTGTTGGGGGAGTCGGAGCAGGGATTTTTGGGCGATCAGTTACGGGAGGCGGCCCACTTGGCTCGCCATGACCGGGAGCGGGATAGCTTGGGATTGGTATCTGTGGTGCTGCCCCAAGGAGCCGGAATCTTGGCGGCCGTGGTCTTGATCGCGACGGGGGCAGGAGTGCTGCTCCTGCTTCCGGTCACTGTTTCCCCCTCGTTAGGGCTGCAGTGGCTGTTGGGCTGTTGTGTCTTGGCACCGGCAGCATCCTATCAGTTGTGGCAACTGCTGGCTCCCCAGAGTTTACTGCCGGCAATTCCTGAGGCAGCACCGGTGCCGGTTGGCATGATTGGACTACTGCTATTACTAGTATCTACCCCCCGCGAAGCTCCGGTTTCGCTGCTGATTGGCTGGCTAGCCCTGGCTACAGGAGCTTGTCTAGTAACCCATGTGCGACGATCGCCCCTTTTGACTCCCAATTAAATCCTCAACTTTGGGGCAGTGGAAGGGGCAAACTCCCCCAAAAAAGACAAACTGCTCCCGAACAAAAATCCCACGCGGATGCCCTAGAGGCAGTTCTATCCCAACAAATGGGAGGGGCTAAACCATGCAACAGCTGCTGCTCGGTACTTTAGGGCGCTTTACAAATCAAGGAAATCAGACCCAGAGCCGCTCCCTAGAAGCAGTTTTATAGCTGTATTCGGGTAAGTTCGGACATCGAAAGAAAAGGGGTTTGGGGGCTGCGCCCCCAGCCAGGGGTTTCACCCCTGCAGCCCGTCCTAACCAAGTTATTTACAGCTATAAAGTGGGCGATCGCCCCACCCCCTCCTAAATTGGTGGACGCGGAGCCGTCATAGTATGATCACAACGGTTCAGCACCCACCGATACCCTTGATTGAACTATCCCTCAAAAGCGAATATGCCATCCTTGCGCTTATGGAGCTTGCCAACCACCATCAAGCGGAGCAACCGCTCCAAATTCGTCAAATTGCCCAACAGCGGCAAATTCCAGATCGCTACCTAGAGCAACTCCTCGCTACCCTCAAACGCCACGGATTGGTCAAAAGCCAACGTGGTGCTAAGGGAGGATACCTATTGGCGCTACCACCGGCCCAGATCAACTTACTCGATATTGTGTCCTGTCTAGAAGGAGTGACGGAGCAATCTAGCGGTATAGACGTTAAGGAGTCTTTAGTGCGCTGCATATGGCGGCAATCTCAGGAAGCCGCCATGGAAATTTTACGAACCTGCACCCTGGAGGCTCTCTGTGAACAGGAACGGCAGCGACAACTCCCCAATGCCATGTATTACATCTAACCGTGTCTAGGAGGCAGCAAGGTCTACCCGCACAGTAATGGTCAACTGCAAAACATTGTCGCTATTAAACTCTGCAATCGTCTGAGAGGTGCGATGTTCACTGTTGGGTTCGTTGAGCAACCGGGATAATTGTCCCAAAATTTTGGATGCGCCGCTCAGTTCCGAACCGGGAGACTCTGGGGCGATCGTCAGGGATACCCCCTGAGCTGATCCTGTCCGACTGGTATAGCGACGGATCACCGATTGAAGGTTGCCCTTAGTTACCTTCTCCCCAAAAGCGCGACCCAAATGCCGCCATAGCTTATAGCCCACATCGCGGATGTAGGCTGGGTCATAGCCAACGAGATCGGCAATTTGTTGATAAGTTTTACCTTGCCACGAGTGGCGCAAGATTGCTTCTTGCACATTACTCAGGCTGTGATCGGGTAAGGCCTCATCAATAATTCTGAATGCATCGTCAATGTCAATAGGTGTCATAGTCATGGCCTCGGATAAACGAAAAAACTAAAGCAGATCCAATAGGTGTTAAGACGGGCCCTCAAAGGATGCTCCCTGATTCCATAGCCTTGGATTCGGGGCAGACCATCCTAGGGGCTCGACCGTTTTGTTCCGTTAGCAGCGCGAACCAACCAATCCCAATAGACATACCAGGAGGCAAGCAGGCAGTTTTTTGTCACCAAAACCAAGGCGTCATCAATGGTTTCATGAATGTTCATAGGGTTCTTTGCAGCAAAATTTTGAGTTTGCGCTACTCAACACAAATCCCAGGATTATGTTTACTGGTTTTTTAGGGTGCCAGCAAAGCTTAATCTGTTTAATGGGCCATAAACTAACACACTTTCTCTCATTTTCAAGACACTGAACCAAGGCCATTCCTGACACTTATGAGTCCCTAATCCTATATCTAGAGCGCTTTTGAACGATCGCTACATATTCTGTGGTTAAAACATCCGATTTTATCTGGCAATTTCTTCCTTTCTAATTCACCCAGGTTTTAGGGCTCGCCGTTCCGCAATCATTACATCGCCATCGCCGGGGATTGTGCAATAGATTCAAAGCCTTGGCGATCTTCATTACCGCTAACTAAGGGTGAGTATCGGCAACGATGACAAAACTAAGTGCTGGACTCTGGGCTCACCGTAACAGTCCAGGGCGATTAATATAGGATCAATCAATATTAAATTTTGTGTATATCCCTATGGCGGTCACAGAAGTCGGCTTGAGTGCAAATTGGTTACTAATTCTAGGGGCGTCCCTTGGGGCGTTATGGGTGGCTTATCTTTCCTCAGCGCGGCGCTACCAGTCTGGAGAGACGGTAGCGCAATCCTATGACGAGTGGACTAATGACGGCATTCTTGAGTTCTATTGGGGGGAGCACATTCATTTGGGGCACTATGGTGATCCTGCGATCGCCAAGGATTTTCGGCAAGCTAAGGCAGACTTTGTCCACGAGATGGTTCGCTGGGGCAGCTTAGATCGGATGCCCGTCGGGACAAGGGTTTTGGATGTGGGTTGTGGTATCGGTGGCAGCAGCCGCATTTTAGCTAAGGACTATGGATTTGAGGTCACGGGAATTACCATCAGCCCAGAGCAAGTGCGCCGCGCCCAGCGATTGACCCCGGAGGGACTCTCAGCCCAGTTTCAGGTGGATGATGCGATGAATCTATCCTTCGCCGACGGCAGCTTTGACGTGGTTTGGTGCATTGAGGCTGGCCCCCATATGCCCGATAAGGCAGTGTTTGCCAAAGAGCTGCTGCGGGTACTCAAACCCGGCGGGGTGCTGGTGGTAGCAGACTGGAATCAGCGTGATGACCGCACCAAACCCCTGAATTTTTGGGAGCGACCGGTGATGCAGCAACTTTTAGATCAGTGGTCCCATCCTGCATTTGCCAGCATTGAGGGGTTTGCCGAGTTACTAGAGGCAACGGGCTTAGTCGACGGCTTGGTTGTGACGGCCGACTGGACTCAGGCAACTCTGCCCGCATGGCTAGAATCCATTGGGGAGGGACTGCGACGGCCCCAAGGCTTTTTGCGTCTTGGATTACCGGGGTTCATCAAATCTGTGCGCGAGGTGCCCACCATCCTGCTCATGCGCTTGGCCTTTGGTGCTGGGCTATGCCGCTTTGGCATGTTTCGCGCTGTGCGCCGCTAGATCGACGCCGCTTTACCGCTTCCTTCTTGTTGCAGGGTAGTTCACCTGTGGTAAAGGACTTGGGCTGCTCCAGTAATAGAAAACCGATGACGTGATTTCCAGTTAGGATAGATAGGATTTTAAGCTTTGGAATCTATGACCCCTTCGGCTCCGATCGCCCCAATTCACCCCCATACCTACACACTCCATGGCCAGACCATAACGGATGATTATTTCTGGCTGCGCGATCGCCAAGATCCACAGGTCATGGACTACTTGCAGGCAGAAAATGGATACACTGAAGCGGTACTGGAGCCCCAACAGGAACTACGGGAGCAGTTATATCAAGAACTTAAATCCCGCATCAAAGAAGATGACAGTTCGCCACCAGCTAAATCAGACAATTATTATTACTATAGTCGGGTGGAGTCAGGCAAGCAGTATCGCATTCATTGCCGTAAGCGAGACTCCCTCGATACTGCTGAAGAAATTTTGTTGGATGGTAATGAACTCGCCGAGACACTGCCCTATTTCTCCCTAGGGATCTTTGACATCAGTCTAAACCATGAAATTTTGGCCTACTCCGTAGACAGTGATGGTTCCGAATCCTATACAATTCGCTTCAAGAATTTAGTCACTGGCGCGCTTTTTCCTGAGGAGTTGCCCCATACCTACTACAGCTCCGCCTGGGGTAATGACAATCAGACATTTTATTATGCAGTTTTAGATGACGCCCAGCGTCCCTATCGCATCTATCGCCACCATTTAGGCACACCGGTTACAGCGGATGAATTACTCTACGAGGAGACAGACTCTCAGTTTTTTATTGGTGTTTCTAAATCGAATGATGATCGCTACATCTTTTTGGATGTGGACGGCAGTATTACCAGTGAAGTGCATCTGCTCTCTGCCGATGATCCGACGGCTAAATTTCAATGCTTTGCGCCACGGCAACGGGGTATTGAGTATGACATCTTTCACCATGAAGGCTATTTTTATATTCACACTAATGAGGATGCCCTAAATTTTCGACTCTTAAAAACCCCTGTCACCACGACAGCGCGATCGGCATGGGAAGAAGTCATTCCCCACGATCCGGAGTGTTTATTGGAGGGGGTAGAAGAGTTCAAAACCTTTTGGGTGATTTACGAACGACGCCTGGGGTTACAGTTCCTGAGGATTTGGGATTTGCGTTCCGGTGAGAAGCACGAGATCGAGGTAAACGACCCCACCTATTCCATCTACGGTGCGGCGAATTATGAATACGATACTGAGATCTTTCGGTTCGCCTATAGTTCTATGGTGCTGCCAACGACGGTCTACGACTATGATGTGCGATCGCGTCAAAAGGTCATCGTCAAGCAAGATGAAGTTCCGGGTGGTTATGACCCCGATTTATATGCATCTGAACGGCTTTGGGCTACGGCTGAGGACGGGCAGCGGGTGCCAATTTCGTTGGTCTATGCTAAGTCGGTGCCAAGGGACGGCTCGGCCCCCCTTTATTTGACGGGCTATGGGGCCTATGGCATCAGTTCCAACGCCTACTTTTCATCCCTGCGCTTGAGTTTACTAGAGCGGGGTTTTGTCTATGCGATCGCCCACATTCGGGGTGGTTCCGATCTGGGGCGCTCTTGGTATGAGTCGGGAAAGTTCCTCCACAAGAAAAACACATTCACAGATTTTATTGCCTGCGCGGAGCACCTAATTGCTCAGGGCTACACGACGACGGGAATGGTCGCCATTTCTGGAGGTAGTGCCGGGGGATTGCTAATGGGGGCAGCGGTGAATCTGCGTCCAGATCTATTCCGGGCAGCGATCGCCGATGTACCTTTTGTTGATGTCCTCAATACCATGTTGGACGATACTTTGCCCCTCACCCAGTTGGAATTCGACGAGTGGGGAAATCCCCAAGATGAGGTTTATTTTAACTATATTCAATCCTATAGCCCCTACGACAATGTGACGTCCCAAGCCTATCCCCACCTCTTGGTTACGGCTGGGCTCAATGACCCACGGGTTACCTACTGGGAGCCAGCTAAATGGGTAGCAAAGTTACGTCGCCTCAAGACCGATCAGAATTTATTGCTGCTCAAAACCAATATGGATGCTGGCCACGGAGGGTCTTCGGGACGCTATGAGCGGCTTAAGGAAGAGGCATTGGAATTTACGTTTTTGCTACGGGTTTTTGGCATGGCCACCGTCTAATCCCTACTCCAGCCGCGCCATAGCTTTGACCCTTAAGGAGCTAGGAGCTGTGATCATTGAGCAGTCTAATGCTTTTATGATCATGGATTTAGCCCCTAGCCAGTAAAATTTGACGGTGTGATAGCGCTTATCCCGTAAGGCTTCTAGCTTAAATTGAGGACGCGACGTCGTGATTAATGCCAATTTTCATCCATTCAAGGATTTCGACCTCTTCTCCTAAAACTTTGGAAGGTAACCAAGCGTTCTGCTTTCATGGCAATCCAATGGAGTGAGATTACCTGGAATAGAAGGGAATTGCTGTTCCTTTTGATGGAAAGGTTAGGCCGTTGTGACCTGCGGACTGGTGAACCATCTCCCAAAGCCTAAAGGCCGTTCTGTGATGGGATGAAATCACCTCTGTTATACCGCTCCCACAGCCTGTTCAGGAGTCTGCGCCGTTCATGAGCTGACAGGACATGGGTATCATGTTCAAATTTCGCAAACTTTTTAATTAAGGGATTTTGGAGGAGGGTTAATAGCTCTCTCAATTCGGGTTCCGAGAATGAATTCGCCAGGGAAGAACGATATTGGCGCTCAACTTGGTTCTACCCAGCTTCCTTGACAAAAAGCTCCTGCATCCCAGCCATGAACTCCGTGTTTTTTATCAGTTCCGAGCCAAAAACAATGTCAATACTATTACTGAGGTATTGATTATACCAATTGGGGAGGTTTGCTTCTGACAAAACCGCCATCATCAGTTTATCCCCCCTAGGGGATGCTTCTCCTGAGGAAGACTGTGGGACTTGACTCGCGCAACCAAAAAACAATGTGCAAAATAAAAGCACCAGAAATAATTTCAACGTCACCATCTGCCATCCTCTGAATAATTGCTATTTCCGCCCGACGAATCACAGGCTAGCGGAGTCACCCTTGAGGGCCCCAAAGCGGCGATCGCGCTGCTGATAACTTTTGAGGGCAGTGTGGAAGGCAGCGCGATCAAAGTCGGGCCAAAGAATATCAGTGAAATAGATTTCGGTATAGGCCAGTTGCCACAGCATAAAATTGCTGAGACGCATCTCGCCACTGGTGCGGATCAGCAGGTCTGGGTCACCCAGACCTGCGGTGTAGAGGTGTTGTTCGAAGAGATGTTCGTCCAGATCATGGGGGGCAAGGGTGCCATTGCGAACGGACTCAGCTAATTGGCGGCAAACTCGTAAAATCTCATCCCGACTGCCATAGTTCATGGCCACCGTGAACTGCACCGTCTGATTGTGGGACGTGGCTTCAACAGCCCGCAACATTTCAGTTTTGAGGGAGTCCGGTAGAGACTCCCATTCCCCGGCAAAGGCAATGCGCACCCCCTCCTGGCACATCTCCCGCAGTTCCCGGCGGAGCATAGATTCAAATAGCACCATCAAAAAATCCACTTCTTGGTGGGGACGCTGCCAATTTTCCGTGGAGAAGGCGTAGACCGTAAGAGCGGCAATGCCCCAGTCCTTGCAACAGCGCAGCAAATCTTTGAGGGCGGTCACCCCCTGCCGATGCCCCACTATCCGGGGAAAGCCCCGCTGTTTGGCCCAGCGTCCATTACCATCCATGATCACGGCTATATGCTGCGGTAGGCGATCGCGGTCGAGGTCGGTGGGCAGGGTTTGCAGGAGGTGGGCGGTCATTTCTTTACAAAAAGGTGTCGGGGGTCAAGGCGCTGCCAAAGCCAACTGAATTTTGGCACAGTTCGGCTGAGGCTAACGGCGGTATAGGGTTGCAAGCGGGACTCCAAAAGCTCACGCAGACGGGTGCCGGTGAGTGGTCGTTCTAATTTACCGCCTTCGGCGATCGCAATGGACCCAGTTTCCTCGGAAACCACAACACAAAAGCACTGACTGACCCGCTCCGTAATACCCATGGCGGCCCGATGACGGGTGCCAATCTCCCGGGAGGCGGCCCGATCGGATAGGGGCAGAATCACTCCAGCGGCAACGAGGCGATCGCCCCGAACCCAGAGCGCACCGTCATGGAGTAGGGTAGACACCTGAAAAATGGTTTGGATCAGTTCCTTAGAAATGAGGGCGTTGAGGGGTACTCCGGGAACAGAAAATTCATTCTCGGCGATCGGCTCCCCTGTCTCCATCACCAGCAAGGCTCCGCAACGATTTTGGGATAGTTCAATCACGGCATCGGCCAGTTCTTGGATGAAGGAATCGAGATGGTTGTAGGGGCGAACTGCTGGGGCCTTTAACAGGGTTAGCATCTGTCCCCGCCCCAACTGCTCTAAAAACCGACGTAGCTCGGGCTGCAAAATGATGGCGATCGCCACTGCTGCCCCTGCCAACATCTTATCAAGAACAAAATGCACCAACACCAAACCCAAACGAAAGCTGAGTACATTGGCGACCAATAGCACCACCACACCCCTGAGCATCATCAAAACGCGGCGATCTCGGCTCAGGGAAAGCATGAGATACACCAAAAACAAGACAGCGATGATGTCAACTGATCGCAGCAGCCATGCAATGGTCTGGGGATCAAACATTCATCGTTAGGATGTAGTGGTCTGACGGTGCAGGGCTTCGGGCAGACAGTCTTGACGTAATAGGTCGTCGTAGGTTTCCCGACGCAAAATCACCGAGGCACTGCCATTGCTAACCAGTACCGCTGCCGGACGAGGAATGCGGTTATAGTTAGACGCCATGCTGTAGTTGTAGGCACCCGTGGCGAGGACTACCAAGACATCACCAGACTGGGCTAGGGGCAGTTTAAGATCCCGAATCAGAATGTCACCCGACTCGCAATGCTTGCCGGCAATGGTCACTACCTGATCGGCCCCAGCATCTAGGCGATTAGCCAATACAGCACGATACTGGGACTGATAGGTGATAGGGCGAGGGTTGTCGGACATGCCGCCATCAATCGCCAAGTAGGTGCGCCCTTGAGGGATTTCCTTGCGGCTGCCCACGGTATAGGCCGTGGCGCAGGCCGGCCCAATCAAAGAACGCCCCGGCTCACAGAGCAGTTTGGGTAATGGCAGGTGGCGCTGGGTAAAGCTCTCCGTCACGCCCCGGCAGACGGTTTGCACCCATTCCTCGATGCTGGGCGGGTCGTCGGACTCAATGTAGCGGATTCCCAGTCCCCCACCAATATTCAGCTCACTGAATGACAAACCATAGTCGCGCTGGGCAACCAGAAACCATTCAGCCATCACACCACCTAAATCCTGATGGGGTTGGAGTTCAAAAATCTGGGAACCAATGTGGGCGTGAAGTCCGAGGCACTGCAACGTGGATTGGGAAAGGAAGCTAAAAACCGCTGGCACATCGTTGGGGTCAAACCCGAATTTGCTATCCAAATGACCGGTACGGATGTATTCATGGGTATGACATTCGATACCGGGGGTCAGTCGCAGCATCACCAAGGGGTTTTGGGAGCGAGATCGCGCCAATTGATCGAGGTTTTTCAACTCATGCCAATTGTCGACCACCACCACACAGCCAGAATTAAGAGCCAATTCCAACTCTGGAAGCGACTTGTTGTTGCCGTGTAAATAGAGTGAACGGGGCAAAACTCCGGACTCCAGTGCTGTGTAGAGTTCACCGCCGGAAACCACATCAATGCCTAGTCCCTCATCCGCCACGATTGCACAGACCGCCAGGCAACTCCAAGCTTTGGAGGCATACAGCACTTGACTCGCACCCGCATAGTACTGCGCAAAGCCCCGCCGGTATTGCTGGCAGGCAGTTCGCAGGGTTAGCTCATCGAGAATGTAAAGCGGGGAGCCAAACTGAGCCACCAAGGCCACCACATCGCAGCCACCAATGCTCAAATGGGCAGCGCTAGAACCGTGATCGGTCAGCGCTTGGGCAGTGAGGGGTAAAAGCTGCTGATTGGGGGAACGATCATCAGTCATAGGGGGGAGGCAGAAACAATGTTTATCTCTCCTAATTATAGGCAGCCGTGGCCACCAAATAACCATAACCAGAGCGGAATGGCCACCAAAACCCCAACACTGCTAGCTGCTAAGGACAGCACAATCAACTCCGACTGGGCGATCGCATATTCCTGGGCCAAAATAATTGTCGCTAGGGCTGTCGGCATCCCCGCCTCAAGCACCATCCCCAAGGTCGGCATTGGGCACCACCCGAGGAGCCGCAGCCCTAACCCTAGAATCAAGGGCATGACTAGGGTCTTGATCCCGGCCGCCAAAAGCGATCGCCGCCATAGGTGCCATTCCCGGATTTGTTGACAGAGTACCCCGACAAAAATGAATGCTACCGGCGGCACCCACTGCACCGCTGGATTCAAAAATTGTTGAACCGTTTCCACGGCTGCATCTCCTCCCTGCTGGAGGACGATCCCCAAGCCGAAGGCCCATAGCGCTGGTGTTGTGAATAGGGAGCGTAGGTGCACCCAAGTTGGTTTCTGCTGATTTTTTTGCCCAAAGCTGCTGGCTAGCCACACCCCCACCCCATAGCTACCAACGATGTTATGGGTCAGGCTAAACAACACCACCCAGCCTAGGTATGGGGCTGACACCAAATATGGGGCGATCGCCAAACCCACAAACCCCGTATTCCCAATGGTTGCCGCCAGTAAAAAACTACCCTGCTCCTCCACTGGCCAGCGCCAGCAAACCCCCCAGGCGATCGCCAGACCAATGGCCAAAGATGCCACCACCACCACCGGCACCCACAACCCCTCTGAACTCAACGGCGACTGCAACACAAACGCCAGTACCTGAAGCGGCACCCCGACCCAATAGAGCAGACGGCTCAACCAGCGCGGAATCTCCGTCCAAACTGCCAAGGGCGATTGCCACAGCAGGAACCCTAATAATGTCCAGCCAATCACTGGGATATAGACATCGATCACGGTCTCCAGCATCATCCTGCCCCCAACTAAGCATCAGGCTTATTTACCAATCCTAGCGATCGCCCCATCATGGTCAACTCATCCTTATGTCCCCGCACCCGCACCATTGCCGGCGGACACCACTGGATTTGCACCTCCTCCTGTCGGTTTGCCCGCCACCAGTAGAGCACTCCCACCACCGGCGAGCCTGCCGCCAGCCAAGGCAAACCAGCTAGATCCGGCAACACGGTTCCCACCACCACTCCCAAACAGGCGATCGCCACCGCCGTTAGCATCACCAAAAATACCGCCAGTCCCCAACTTGGGCGCACCTGACCCACCAGCGTCACCACCTCTCGCTCCGGGGCGATCGCCCGGATACTAAAGCCCCGCTGCAAGAAATAGGTTCGTAATCGAGCCAAGTCAGCCTCCGCGGCTGTCAGTTCCAGTACGGTCGTTCGCTCCTTCACGGCTCCCCGCAAAAAAGAAACAAACCCCACGACCAACAGAAGCGTCAATACTAGGGCCGAATAGAGAGAAATGGCTTCCATGGATTAACACAACACACTCATCAGCTTACTGCGCACCGCCGAGTTCACCGGAATTTCATCGGTGCCGCACATGACCGCCATAAACTTAGCTTTGCGCGAAATAAACTCGTAACCGCAACTCATTAAAAACTGCGCTGCCCGGTCTGTAGTAATGTAGCAGCGAAAAGGTGGATGCTTGGCAAAGTACAGCAGTCGTCCACTACCAGAAAAATAAACCTTTCCCGCAAACTGCGATCGCTCCTTGCCAAACCACAGATCCTGCACCCGGGGGACCACTTGCAACTCTGAATTGTGGAACATGGGCTTGTCTTCAAACACGTCCCAGAAGCGCATTGCCCCAAACATGGTAGCCACATACCCCAGCGCGCACACATAAAGTGACTTTTGAGCATAGAGGGGCAATCGCTTTTCGCACTCAATTACCTTGTCACAGTATTTCAGGGCATTCTTTACTAAGAGCCGACGGTAGTCCCGTACCCGAGACTCTACATCAAACAACTCGAACATCAACTGGCGTTTACTTTGAATTGAAATCCGCGCTGAACGCAAACAGTTCACTAGGTAGCGATAAACTTCCCCGTTCTCTTCACGCTCTAGGTCAATATTCACCTTAGAGTGATTGAGTAAGAAAAACTTAAGTCCTTCTGTATCCAGGGTTTCTGGCTGGATTTCTGGGTTGCTAATAATGAATCGAATGTAGGCTTCTAGGTAGCGTCGTTCTTGCACAATACGGTCAAAATCATTCAGAATAATAATCTTCAGGAACCCGAGAATGTCTTCAAAATAGTGTTCATACAATTGATTCAGCTTCAAAAAGTCTTCGATTACCTCATGGATATCCCGATCAAACAAATCCAAAGCCCCCTGGAGTTTCTGCTGTGGTTTGCTCAGCATCATCATGGTCAGCAGGGTCAGCAACCGCTTCACGTCTTCAATTGAGTAAATCAATCGGAAGGGGGACTCCATTCCATCCGCTTCTTCCTTTGGTGGGAAATTCTGGTGATCGGTTGGTAATTTTGGTTCCGTTATTTGCTTGGTTAAATTATTGCCACTGAGCCGGATAAACACCTGTCCATCAACACAGATCGTCAGCCCAACTTCCTCAAGCACATTTAGGAGTGTTTCCCCAAAATCAGAAATGTGTTCACTGCCATAGCGCTTCCGCGCAATTTTACCCAAGTTTTGCTTGGCCGTTGGCGTCAGATATGAATTGCCCTTAGATAGATACTCTAGGTGCTTTGGAGTGAGCATGGGCACCATGGCTAGTCTTCATCGGAAACATTAAGGACTTCCATCGCTTTTTCCAAAACCTCCTTAGGGCGAAATGGCTTGGTCATGTAGAGATTTGCCCCCATGTCCATCCCTTTTTGCTTGTCAAACTCTTGACCCTTGGCAGTCAGCATGACAATAAAGGTGTCGTTCATTTTTAGTTCCTTCTTCACCACATGACAAACCTCTAACCCGCTCATTTTCGGCATCATCACATCCAAAAACACAAGGTCAGGCTTTTCATCCTTAATGGTCTCGAGGGCTTCCTCGCCGTTGCGAGCCGTCAGTAACTCAATGTCAAAGTCCTCTAACTTTTCCAGAGCCTGCTCCATGAGTAACAAAATATTTGGCTCATCGTCTACGATTAAGACCTTTTTGCTCATGGGGTACGCTCCGCGGGGCACAGTGGGTGGAATGCTTAAACCTTCTTAAAATACTATCAGACGATTTGCCGCCTGCCGCATTGTTTCCTGAAAACAGCCGCCAGCCCTAACGTCTACGCGCAGCGGCGCAATTTGGAGCTACAAATCAAAACCAAATAGTCAAGAGACTTCCCTGGGTCATTGATCCTTGGCAATTGCCTTACCGTTTTGAGACCTGAATTAGTGCTGGCGCACTGGGTGGCAGAATCAAAGCTGACACTGCATAACCCAAGATAGGGTACCGAAGCGTAAATCAGGATGATTGCTGGGGTACGTCATCAACGCAAGCTAGCAGCCTGCGGGATCAGCGATAGTTTTCCTATTTAATTTGCCTATTAAGTTTACCTAATAATTTTACAGGCTAGGGGGTGAAATCCCCACCATGAAAGCGTTTGATAGCTAAAAGCATTTGATAGCTACAATGATGTCAGCCCCTAGTTTTGGGCTTCGACAATTTCGATCACGTTGCCATTGAGGTCTTTGACTAGGAAGTTAAGGGGCTGATCGTTCAAGATCTTGTGCTTAATGCTTTTAAGCTGAATCTTGAGCAATAGTTGCTCGATGCAGGTACGGTTGAAGCAGAGGTGGCGAGCACGGATGGGGCTGGAGGCATGGGCTCCAGGCACGACGTGAAGTTGGACATTTTTTTGCAATTGATACCAGATGCCATCGTAGGTGCGATCGCGCTCTTGGCGTTGGGAGAGAACCATATCGGCGGGAGCGCCCAAGCGATAATCGTAGCCATAGTAATAATGGAGTGGCACGGCGGCTACGGGTAGCTTGAGGACGCCCTCATAAAATTCTTGGGCTTGGGAAAGGTTGGAGACCATCACCGTGTGGACTTTTGGGGCAGAGGAGAGAAAGAGCCACATCGCGTAGGCGTAGGCCCCAAGGAGCATCACCATAATGCCTTGGGTGGAAAAAATCGTTTCCATGGGGGCTGTAAATCCGTTCCAAGCATTCCTAAAAGCTAGTGTATCCTAACCTATCAAGCAGGCGAGGTGACAGCATGACCCAGCACGACAATTTGATGGAGCAGGCGAAACTTGGGAATATCAAGGCGATTGGTTTTCTCATGAATCGCTTTCTCAAGGAACGGTCTCTAGTGGCGATGGTGGATCGGGAGGAGCGATCTTTGTATGTGGTGTTGCAGTCGGCAGACGAAGCGACCTATGACAAAGAGCAGCTCCTTCAGGATCTAGAGCGCTGGCTGCGGGAACTGGACGTAGAACGGGTGCAGGAAGCGATTGTGTCGCTCCAATCGCGCGATCGCGCCCAAATCCTGTGGCAGGAATGTTTAGATCTGCGGGTGTCGCTGCAGGTGCCGCCCTTGCCAAGCTTGCCGCCGCTCCCTCAACCACCCTATGGAGCCGTGACGGATTTGGAGTCAGTCTTTGGGGATGATTTTGGGGATGAGTCGATAGAGATCGAGGAAGTGCCCGTGGGGACAGTTACGGCACCCCCACCAGAAGTACCCAGCTCCGCCCCTGACCTTAGCCCTTTGCCCCTGCCTATTCACCCCGGGACAGCTCCTGCCCTGTCGTGGCAAGGGCTGGGGCAGGATTTTGTTGCCTCCTGCCCTAGTTTCCCCATGCAAGTGCTGCACATGGCGCTGTTAAGTGGGGTGATCATTGGGGGGGTGAATACCCTCCATGGACTATTAGCAGAGACCCTGCCGCCGCGGGTGGCTCCCACATTGACCCCAGATGCGCCCAAGCCCTAGCCGTCACCAATTTCTGTGGAGCCAAGCTTGACCCTAGCATTGGCTCCGTGCCCTAGCGCTCTGGCAATGGGTTTCGATCGGAGTTCGATAACGTCCACCGTTGTGGGTATCCTAGGGCTTTGAAGTAGTTATTAATGGATGGGGCCATGACCTGTGATGTCTGCGTGGTGTTAGGGACGAGGCCGGAGGCAATAAAACTGGCTCCAGTAATTATGGCCCTGCGCGATCGCCCCCACCTCCGCACCCATGTCCTACTAACGGGGCAGCATCGGGAGATGGTGGGGCAGGTGATGGAACTTTTTCACCTTAGAGCCGATGACAACCTCGATATTATGGTGCCACGCCAAACCCTGACCCAGATTACCTGCCGCAGTTTAGGGGGACTAGAAGCACAGTTTGAGAACTTGCAACCCAAACTAGTGGTGGTGCAGGGGGATACGACGACGGCCTTTGCGGCGAGCTTGGCGGCCTTCTACCACCGGGTGGCGATCGCCCATGTGGAGGCTGGGCTGCGAACCCATGATCGCTATGACCCCTATCCAGAGGAGATCAATCGCCGGTTGATTTCCCAGCTTGCTACCCTGCACTTTGCTCCTACGGAGCAGGCTGTGTCCCACCTGCGGGCAGCGGGGATTACTTCCGGGATCTACCAAACCGGCAATACGGTCGTGGATGCCCTGCTCTGGGTGGCGCGATCGCCCCAACTGCCGGTACCAGAGTTAGCCCAAAGCTCCTATCGGTTGATCTTGGGTACCGTGCATCGCCGCGAGAACTGGGGTGAACCCTTGCGGGCCATTGCTTGGGCATGGCGGGATCTACTGGCAGAATTTCCCGATGTAGCCCTGCTGCTGCCCTTGCACCTCAACCCCGCGGTGCGGGAACCGTTAGAGGAACTGCTGGCGGGACAGGAGCGGGTCTATCTTACTGAACCCCTCGACTATGCCCAGTTGGTGGGCGCGCTCAAGCATTGCTACTTGGTAATGACCGATTCCGGTGGCTTACAGGAAGAAGCACCTAGTCTGGGGAAACCAGTGCTAGTTCTGCGGCGCACCACCGAGCGTCCGGAGGCCGTGGCGGCGGGAACAGCGGAACTAGTGGGCACCGATCGCCCCCAAATCGTGCAGGCGGCACGCCGTTTGCTGACCGACCCCACCGAATATACCCGCCGGGCTAGTATTCAAAACCCCTTTGGTGATGGCCATGCCACGGAGCGGATTATGGCGGCTGTGGAGGAGTTTTTAGTCAGCATTCCCTGAAAAAATCCATGGCGCGATCGCCCCTGCGGTATAGTGTCGCTACGAGAAGAGGGGGCAATCAAAAACCATGGCACTAACTGGACGTGATTTTTTGGCAATGACCGACCTTTCATCGACGGAGCTGATGGAGGTTTTGGGACTGGCCCGCGACCTTAAGGCGGGCAAGGAATGCCAGATCGGTCGTGGTAAAACCTTGGGATTACTGTTTCGCAAGGCTTCCACCCGCACTCGAGTTAGTTTTAGCGTGGCGATGTACCAGTTAGGAGGGCAGGTTGTTGACCTCGACCCTAGTGTCACTCAAGTGGGACGGGGGGAACCAACTTCCGATACGGCCCGGGTATTGGATCGCTATGTTGATGCCTTGGCGATCCGCACCTTTGCCCAGGAGGAGCTTGACCTTTTTGCTTACCATTGCCGAATCCCGGTGATCAATGCCCTGACCGATCGGGAGCATCCCTGTCAAGCCCTCGCCGATTTGCTTACCATGCAAGAGACCTTTGGCAGTTTGGCGGGACTGACCCTGTCCTATATCGGGGACGGCAACAACGTGGCCCATTCTCTGATGCTCGGCTGCGCGATCGCCGGGGTGAACGTGCGGGTAGCCTGTCCCGATGGCTTCATGCCCGATGGGGATATTATCGCCTTGGCCCAATCCATGGCCCGCACCTCCGAAGTAATTGTCACCCATGAACCGGCTCGGGCCGCCGGAGCCGCCCATGTGCTCTATACCGATGTTTGGGCCAGTATGGGGCAGGAGTCCCAAGCCCAGGATCGGGCCCCGATCTTCCAGCCGTACCAAGTTAACGAAGCCCTCCTGACCCTTGCCGATCCCAAGGCAATTGTCCTGCACTGCCTGCCCGCCCACCGGGGTGAAGAAATCACCGATAGCGTTATGGAGGGTTCCCAGTCCCGCATTTGGGATCAGGCTGAAAACCGTCTCCACGTCCAAAAAGCGCTGCTAGCCAGTCTCCTAGCTCCGTAGTTGCAGGATCAACAGCCCAGTTCCCAGTCCGATTCCGCACAGTACTAATTCTAAAAACACCGCCAGACTGCGAACTAATGGGCGATGCTTGAGCAGCGACCACCGGGCTTGGCTCCGATTTAGAGTCGCCTCTAACCCCATCAGTCCCATGGGCACCGCCACCAGTCCCAACCCGAGGGCGATCGCCACCAGCAGCCACTGGATACCAAACCCGGCAAACACCATCAACCCCAGCACGACCAGCAGGCTAAGACCATAGCCTAGGGCCATAAGCTGAAGGTCGCACCCCGCCATCGCGACTGGGAGAAGACAGGTCACTGCCAAGAAAATCAGGTTAAACGGCTGTTTTTCCAGCAAAACTGGAAGCGGGAGCGCCAATCCCCTTGGCCACATCAGGTACCCCAGCATGCCATAGCCCACCCAAAGCCAGAGCAGCCAAAACCAGAGGGAGACTGCCTGAAGGAATGAGCGGACATAATCACCAAGTGCACGACCCATGGAACCTTGGATATTACTTGGATGTTAGGAGGGCCACTAGCGTGCCGCACTCCACGACGCGATCGCAGGAGCCCGCCACGATCACCGGGGCCCAGTTTCATGGTAGCGCTGGTTCTCACCCCAGGAAAAAGTCTGGCACAGGATCACCCACGATACTTCCCAGGGATGCCCCTAATTTCCCCTAAACCCCATTGGAATCCCCCTGCCGCCGCAGACACCCAACGAACTGGGAAACGGATGCCATGGGGGCGATGCCCCCTACAATGGGTTAGACATAGGTGCTTTTTCCATGTTTGATGCATTTTGGCAAGGAATTTTAGCTGCCCTCAGTTCTGGGGTAGGTGCGGTGATTGGGCTGTACTGGCAGCCCTCGCGGGTTGTGTCAGCGGCAATTATGGCCTTTGGCAGCGGCACGCTGCTTTCGGCCTTAGCCTTTGAAACTACCATCAATGCCTTCCGTGCTAGCGGCTTTTTGCCTCTGTTTTTGGGGTTCGCCATCGGTGGCGGCTTGTTTACCGTGGTGACGCGCATTGTCGATGAGCGGGGTGGTTTTTTACGCAAGTCTTCTTCTCGGCGGCGTTTTTTGTTTCAGCAACGCCAAGAAGAAACCTCCGATGTTTTAGAACGCCTCGCCCATGTGGAACTGATCCAAAACTTGCCGCCAAGCGAAGCCCAAGCGATAGTGTCCTTTCTCAAGCCCCTTGTGGTTAAGGCCGGGGATCGCGTTTTTGATGAAGGCGATCGCGGGGACTCGGTTTACTTAATTGTCCATGGGGAAGCCAATGTGACTAAGGGCGATCGGGTTTTGGCTGTCCTCAAGCCGGGGGAGGTATTTGGCGAAATGGCCTTGCTGACGGGTGAGCCGCGATCGGCCTCCATCGCGGCCAGCACCGACCTAGAGCTTTATCAACTGAAGCAAGAGCATTTTGATGATGTGATCGTTAAGTCACCGAGCATTTCTAGCGCCCTCAGTCGGGCCCTAGCTCGGCGGTTGCAGTCTACAACGGAGTCGCGGGTCGAGGCAGAGCAAAACTTGGAAGTTTGGCGCAAGCGGGCGATCGATAGCGTCGAGATCGATCTTTCCCCCTCTGAAGAGCAGGTGATGATCCAAGGATTTGTGAAAAACACCACGCCCATCGCCCTGCTGATCGGTACCCTAATCGATGGCATTCCCGAATCAACCGTGGTGGGCATGACCTCACAAAATGAACAACTGGGTTTCTCCTTCCTTTTGGCCGTGTTTATCTCCAACTTTCCCGAAGCCCTTTCTAGCTCCATTGGTATGCGTCAGTCCACAACCAAGAGCAGCCAAATTTTATGGCTGTGGTTGGGGGTAATTTTTCTGAGTGGCGTATGTGCCATTCTTGGCTATCTGTTAGCAGCCAATACCTCTGCGTTTGTTGTCGCCCTAGCTCAGGCAGTCTCCGGCGGAGCAATCTTGGCCATGCTGGCGAGCACAATGATGCCGGAAGCCTATGAACTGGGGGGGGGATCGGTTTCGTTTTCGACCATTCTTGGCTTCCTGACGGGCTTCTTTGTGACGGCACCCAATCTCTTGCGCTAGTACCCTAGGTGTGCTGATCCATAGGCCTGAAGCAGTTTCACACTCTGAAGGGAAGCGTCCATAGCCATGGGGCGATGGAGTGATGGGGCTATTTATTGTTTGTCCGGCATGGGATGGAAGGGGCTACACCCATGACAGGATGAGTTCGATACCGAGAACAAAGGTAAAGTCGCTTCATTCCCTAATCATTTTCAAGCGGTCATGGGAGCTCAGAGCGGACTTGGTTTTGGGCATGGTTCTTTGGATCGGCGAACAGGCTATAAACTAATCGAAGTTATGGAGAGCGCGCGCCATGCGGATCGGTGTCCCTAGGGAAGTAAAAAATCAGGAATACCGTGTGGGGTTGACACCGGCAGCAGTTGCCGCCCTAACGGCGCGATCGCACACGGTGTTAGTTGAAACCGAGGCCGGGGTGGGTGCGGGCTTTGGGGACGGGGACTACGCTGTGGCGGGAGGAACGATTGTGCCCACGGCGGCCGATGCTTTTAGTGCCGACTTGGTGGTTAAGGTCAAGGAGCCGCTGTCCCAGGAATACGGCTGGCTTCGCCCGGATTTGATCCTGTTCACCTACCTGCACCTAGCGGCCGATCGCCCCCTCACGGAAGCTCTGATACACTCCAAAACCTTGGCGATCGCCTATGAAACGGTGCAACTACCGAACCGTACCCTACCATTGCTGCATCCCATGAGTGCGATCGCCGGGCGGCTATCGGTGCAGTTTGGGGCTCACTACCTCACCAAACAACAGGGCGGCAGTGGGGTGCTTTTGGGGGGCATTCCCGGAGTGCGCCAGGGGCGGGTAGTGATTTTGGGCGGTGGTGTAGTCGGTGTAGAAGCGGCCAAAATGGCGGTAGGTCTGGGGGCACGGGTGCAAATTTTAGATGTGAACATGGCCCGGCTATCGGAATTGGAGGAATTGTTCGGTTCCCGGGTGGAGTTTTTGTTTAGTTCTTCTGTGGTGATCGCCCAGGTGGTTCCCGAAGCCGATCTTTTAGTTGGAGCGGTGCTCATCCCCGGTAGCCGTGCACCTAAATTGGTGGCAGCCGAGGTGGTGGCGGCCATGCGCCCCGGTTCGGTGGTGGTGGATGTGGCAGTCGATCAGGGGGGCTGTGTCGCCACGACCCAAGTGACGTCCCATACCCAGCCAATCCATACCTTTGGGGGGGTGCTGCACTATGGCGTTCCCAATATGCCCGGTGCGGTGCCCCAAACTGCCACCCAAGGGTTGGTGAATGTCACTTTGCCCCATGTGCTGGCGATCGCCGATTTGGGAGTTGGTGCCCTAGAGCGCGATCCGGCCCTAGCACTGGGGGTTAATGTTCGCAGCGGTCAGATTTGCCACCCCGCCGTGGCCCAAGCCTTTCCCGATTTGCCCCATGCCAGCTAAGGTTTTGTTTCTCAGCAATGGTCACGGTGAAGACCTCAACGCTAGTCTGGTGCTCCAGGCCCTGCGCCAACAATGCCCAGACCTAGAGCTGGCCGCCGTTCCCATTGTGGGGGCAGGCACTGCCTATCAAAAACTGGGGGTGCCCCTGCTGGTGCCGCCGCGATCGCTGCCCTCCGGTGGTTTCATCTATATGGATTACCGTAAACTCTGGCAGGATTTGCGATCGGGACTGCTGGGGTTAACATGGCGACAGATTCAAGCCGTTCGTCGGTTTAGCCAAGACTGCGATGCCCTATTTGTGGCGGGAGATGTGGTGGTTTTGGCGATCGCCCAATGGTTTACCCAGCGACCCTATGCCGCCTTTATCGTCTCTACCTCCGCCCACTATGAAGGCACCCTCAAAGTGCCGCCTCTCACCTGGCACTGCCTCCGCAGCCCACGCTGCCAAATAATTTTTACCCGCGATGCCTACACCGAGCAGGACTTACACTGCCGCCGCATCCCCAAAGCCCGCTTTGCGGGCTACCCCATTATGGACGTGCTCACGCCTAAGGGTA
>JAAUUH010000167.1 GCA_012031145.1 Oscillatoriales cyanobacterium SM2_2_1
GCCAACACCACCCACTGCCCCACGTTTCCCAGCACGGCCAGGGCCATGGCCGTCCCACCCCCAACCGCAGACCCAAGATGGTGATGATTCCAATC
The DNA here is from genome assembly GCA_012031145.1 of Oscillatoriales cyanobacterium SM2_2_1. Lineage (GTDB taxonomy): Bacteria > Cyanobacteriota > Cyanobacteriia > Pseudanabaenales > Pseudanabaenaceae > UBA999. The sequence goes on from JAAUUH010000167.1 coordinate 96, forward strand.
ATTAGGATTGCTCCCCCCAGGGTCTCCGGGGCGATCGGGGCAAGGGAAGCCACGCCTAGGCTATGATCTGTGATAAATTCTGTCCTGTTGTGCCCCATGATTGCCCCGTCCCCAATGGCTTTAGGCCCTGTCGCCCGCGATGACTTCCCCATTTTGGCGCAAACCATTCACGACCAACCGCTGATCTATTTTGACAATGCCGCCAGTTCCCAAAAACCAATCGCCGTTTTGGATGCTTGGCAGCACTATTACCGCTGCGACCATGCCAATGTCCACCGGGGAGCTCATACCCTCAGCAATCGCGCCACCGAAGCCTATGAACAATCCCGGGAGAAGGTGTCCCAGTTCATCAACGCCCGATCGCCCCAGGAAATTATCTTTACCCGCAATGCCAGCGAAGCGATTAACCTGGTAGCCCAAACTTGGGGGCTGAGCCGCCTCAAACCCAACGATGAAATTTTGTTAACCGTCATGGAGCACCATAGCAACATTGTGCCCTGGCAAATCGTGGCCCAACGAACCGGAGCCGCCCTGCGATTTGTCCCCATCACCGCCGATGGCTCCTTTGATCTAGCCGCCTACCAACGGCTCCTAGGCGATCGCACCAAAATTGTTTCCTTCGTCCATGTTTCTAATACCCTCGGCTGCATTACCCCCGCCACTGAAATCATTCGCCTGGCCCATGCCCAGGGGGCTAAGGTATTGCTGGATGCCTGCCAAAGCGTGCCCCACATGCCGATTAATGTGCAAGAACTGGATTGTGACTGGCTAGTGGCCTCGGGACATAAGATGTGTGCCCCAACGGGCATTGGGTTCCTCTACGGCAAGGAACGAATCCTAGAAGAGATGCCGCCCTTCCTGGGGGGAGGAGAGATGATTGCCGAGGTCTACCTCGATCATTCCACCTATGCTGCCCTGCCCCATAAGTTTGAAGCTGGAACACCTGCCATTGGGGAGGCGATCGCCCTCGGGGCAGCCGTGGACTATCTCAACCATTGGGGGATGGATGCCATCCATGCCTACGAAGGTGAACTGACAACCCATCTAATGCGGGGGCTCGCTGAACTGGAGGATGTCACGATCTATGGGCCGTCGCACCGTGCTGGTTTGGCAGCCTTTACGGGCCCTAGGGGGGTTCATGCCAATGATATCGCTGCCATGCTTGACCAGGAGGGGATCGCCGTGCGCTCTGGACATCACTGCACCCAGCCGTTACACCGCAGCCTTGGGCTAGACGGCTCCGCCCGAGCCAGTTTGTATCTTTACAATACCCACGCCGAAGTTGACCGTTTTCTCGTCAAGCTGGAGGAGGTCTTGGCGTTCTTCCGCCGGGTTTTGTAGTTCTATCCATGGCGCTGCTGATCAATGGCCGCTTTCTCACCCAGCCCCTAACGGGGGTGCAGCGCTTTGCCCGAGGGTTAGTTACGGCCCTAGACGGACTTCTCGATGGTTACCCGGTAACCCTAGTTGCGCCACCCCGCCCCCTATGGCGGCAGCCTGAGCTGGGCCTGAACCATATCCAGCTTGAGGAATGGGGGAATTGCTCAGGACACCGCTGGGAGCAGTTGGTGCTGGGTCGGAGGGTGGGCGATCGCCCATTATTGAATTTGGGCAACACGGCCCCACTGGGCCATAGGAATCAATGGGTGGTGATCCACGATGCTATTGTTTTTGCCATGCCCCACACCCATCGCTGGTATGTGCGGCTGACCTATCAACACATCTATCGGCGCTTGGCCGCCATTAGCCACCAAATCTTGACGGTTTCGGAGTTTTCCCGCCATGAATTGCAGCGATATTTGGCTGTGCCGTCGGGGAACATTACGGTAGTTCCCAACGCGGCCGATCACTTTAGCCAAGGGATTTGCCAGGGAAGTTCCGATGCCGAGCTAAGCGTGAGTCAATTGCTTAAAGAGCACCACCTAAACCATCGCCCCTTCGTGTTGGCGATCGCCCATCCCGCCCCCCATAAAAACTTCATCGCGATCGCCCGAATTTTGTCTCGTCTGCCACCCGTGCATCTGGTTACCATTGGCAGATATGATCCCCGCCTATTTCAACGGGATCACTCCCTGCCCGTGGTTAACCACCATCTCCCCCTTGGGGCTGTAGATGACGCCACGCTGCGTGCTCTCTTTGCCCGTGCCCTAGGGTTCATCTATCCCTCCCGCTATGAGGGATTTGGCTTGCCCCCCCTCGAAGCTATGTCCTGCGGCTGTCCAGTCATTGCCAGCGACATTCCAGCCCTGCGGGAGACCTGCGGTGGCGCGGCCCTATACTTCCATCCCGATCGCCCGGACGAACTGCTCAACGCCATCCATCGCCTGCACCACGACCCCATGCTGCGCCCAACCCTCATTGCCGCTGGTTACGCCCGCGCGAGCAACTACTCTTGGCACCACTCGGCCCAGACCCTTTGGCGGGCGATCGCCCGACGCACGCTGGCAATGGGAAAAGTGCCATCTAGCACAGCTTGGAACTCGGAAAGTCAAGAAATTTCCGAGGCGGCGGCTCAGTTTGCATAATGAAACAATCAAGCAACTAAAATCGAAATTACATTACTGTGTCGGGCTAACACGCAATTTAGGATGTTAGGCAGAAATTTTCCGTCTAATATCCTGTATAGGGTAAATAGCTTGATTTTTTTCCGTATAACATGTCGCACGTAGCTATTAGACAGAAATTTGACATTCAGCCTATTTCGCCTATAGCTATGTTAGACAGAATTTTTCTGCCTAACATATAGTTATGCGGCTCAATCCTTGTGAGGAGTGCAGATGAAGCCTTGTCTGTTGGTATTCAAGAATTCAATCATTGTGTCAGCACAACTTTCCCAATCGCTTGACCTGACTCAGCATATCGATGAGCAGAAGCAATTTCAGCTATGCTGAAGGTCTGGGAGTCCAGCAGCGGTCGGATCTTGCCCTCATCTACAATTTGAGCCAGTTTCGACAGAATTTCTCCATGTCGAGCACGATCAACATTAAACAGCATGGGAATCAACATGAAAACCAGATGTAGGGTTAGCCCTTTTGCATGGAGTAAGGTCAAGTCTTGCTGAGATAGAGAGACGATTGACACAACCGTTCCATTTAGCTTTGCTGCTTTGAAAGCATTTTGCAAATTATCGTTGCCAACGGTATCAAACACTACATCAAAACCCTGACCATTCGTGTGTTCTGCCACGAATTCCTCGACGGGCTGATGGCAGTAGTTAATGGTGATATCTGCACCTAAATGACGGGCGATCGCTGCCTTCTTGTCACTGGAAACCAGGGCATAGACTGTTGCCCCTGCCCACTTCGCTAATTGCACACCAATATGCCCTACGCCTCCGGTTGCTCCATACACCAAAACCTTTTGTCCTAGCTGAACTTTAGCACGATCAATCAGTCCTTCCCAGGCTGTAATTGACACCAAAGGAAGTGCCGCTGCTTCTGCCATTGTCAGTGAGTTTGGTTTGTGAGAAACCAAACTCACATCAGCCAGCATATACTCAGCTAATGCACCACTCGTTCCTTTTACGCCACCTGCACAGGCATACACTTCGTCTCCGACATTAAACCGATCAACACCTGCTCCAACTGCTACGATCGTTCCTGCCACATCTCCATGCAAAATGGCTGGGAAATCAGGGGCAATATCTGCTACGACCCCTTGTCGAATTTTATAATCAACCGGATTGACGCTTGTTGCAGCCACTTGAATTAGGACATGATAGGGAAGGACGTCTGGAGTCGCTAAATCGGCTTCTTTAAATGTTTCGGGATTGCCAAATTGCTCAATGACAATGGCTTTCATGGTTTTGCTCCGCTGTAAAAACTGACATTTATAGAGTACGATTGCAGTATTGCTGCCCGTAAGGATTTACAGCAAAGTGCAATAGTTACTTTTTGGTAAACATGGTTCTAAGTCAACGATTCTAATGGTTCTCAACTAAGCTATCCGCCCCAGCCAGCACTTTGAG
>JAAUUH010000047.1 GCA_012031145.1 Oscillatoriales cyanobacterium SM2_2_1
GCTTCCTACCTGTAGCCCTGGGACGCGCTGCCGATGGTGGGACTCGCCGCAGTCTCGGGAACCCATGCCATCACAATTTTTGGCGAATTTTGGCAAAAACAAAAGTTTTATAATTAGCTGGCATCAAAACCTATGGGGAGTCGATATGTCGATGAATCATTCAGCTCTGGCGGCGGCGCGGGGTGCTCAAGGGGCTTGGTTTCTCTATCCGGTGACGGTGTTTCCCCAGCACACTGACTACGCAGGGGTTGTGTGGCATGGTACTTACATAGCCTGGATGGAGGCAGCGCGGGTGGAGTGCTTTCGGGAGGCGGCGGGGATGGACTTTGGCGCGTTTGTTCAGGCTGGAATTGACTTGCCAGTGGTGGATTTGGCGTTGCGGTACCATCGGGCGGCCCGGCTGGGCGATCGCCTTATGGTGATGACCCGGCTTCAGCCATTGACTAAAGCCAGTGAACGGCTACGGTTGGTCTGGGAGTATGAGATTCGCCATGCCGAGTACCTCTGTGTCTCTGCTCAAGTGACCCTAGTGCCGGTGGACATGGCGCGGGGCAAGGTAGCGCGGCAATTGCCGAGTGAGCTAGAAGGGGTAATCGCCCGATTGCGCAGCGGTGCGGGGATTTTCTGAGAGGAGGCAGGAGAAAGACAGGAGGGCATCGAGTCCGGTGATGCTCTGAAACTGGCTAGGGGTCAGGTAGGGAGTGCGAGATTCCATTTGCCATGCTTGCAACCGCTCCTGAACTTGGGAAAGAAAGGGGAGTCCCCGAACAAGGGGGACTTCTTGCCAACCTTCGAGGAGGGTTTCGGCGATCGCCAGTTCGACCATGGCGCGGGAATAGTGGTTGACTAGGTGTTCTAAACGGTGGCTAAAGGGACCCGTGGGCTTGGGATCTTTTCCTGCCAAGGCATAGCTATCTACAAGGTGGCGTAGACGCTGCTGGAGGATCAGGGGCCAAGGGTCGATGGTCATGGAAGGGGATAGTTGAATTTGCAACATCATATGGAATCATCATAGGGGAAAGGGGTCTTTGTGGTGTGGGTTTGGAGATTAAGATAGAAAAGAATTTGGGGAAGAGAGTTCTTTCGATCACGCTATGATTTCAGGAGAACCCTCAAGGGTGATGGTGTGATTCCTCTAACGCTGAAGCTGCAGAATTTTTTGAGTTATCGCGAATTGTCGCTTGACTGGCAGGGGCTGCATACAGTCTGCGTTTGCGGTGAAAATGGTGCGGGAAAGTCTTCGTTATTTGAGGCGATTGCCTGGGGGGATTTGGGGGGAGTGCCGGGCAGATTCGGAGGATGATGTGATTCACTTGGGAGCGCGGGAGATGCGGGTGGATCTGACCCTTATGGTGCAGGATCAGCGCTATCGGGTATTGCGATCGCGTCAGCGGCAGAGCGCCACGAGTTTGGAATTTCAGGTGTGGCAGGAGAGCGGATTCCGTTCTTTGACATCTCGCACCCTCAAAGCTACCCAGCAGGTCATTCGGCAGCACCTGCGGATGGATTATCACACCTTCATTCATTCCTCCTATCTACGGCAGGGAAAAGCAGATGAACTGATGCTTAAACGACCGGGAGAGCGGAAGCAAATTCTCTCTGACCTTCTAGGATTAGAAGAATATGAGCAGCTAGCGGAAGCCGCTCGGGATGTGGTGCGCCTCACTAAGGGAGAGTTGACAGCGTTGGCGCACCAACACCGCTATCTAGAACAACAGCAGTCCCAACGGGACGCTTTGATGGCCGAGCAGCAGGCACTTCGCACCGAGTGCCAGCGGGTGCAGGCTTTGGAAGCAGCGGATCGACAACGGTTGCAGCAATTGGAAGCTGTGGCCCAAGAAGAACAGCGTTTAAGGGAGCGATCGCACTGGCTTAGGGAGCAGGGCCACCACTGGGCGATAGAACTGCACCGGGCAATCACCCAGCAGCAACAGATCCAGGAACGCCTGGATCATGTCCAAGAAGTAGTGTCCCAGCGGGAGGCGATTTTGGCAGCCTATGCCTATTACCAGTCCCTTTGCCATGAGGATGGGCGACAGCACCAACTGCAACAGCAGGGGCAGCAGTGGCAACAGCACCTCGCCCAGTTACAGCAGGAATTAACCCGATGCCATAGCGATCTTCAATCACGGGTGCAGCAGCAGCAACACCAATGGCAGCACCTACAGCAGCAATGGCAAGACCTGCAACCCCTCCTCCAAAAAGCTGCAGATATTGAGCAGGGCTTTGCCAACCTCCAACGGGCGAGACAGCACCTGCACCACTTAGAGCAGATCCAAGAGCAAACCGCCCCCCTGCGCCAACGGCAGCAGGTACTTCACCAGGAACTGGAGCACCTCAGGAGTCAAATCTATTTTGAGGTCGAGTCCCTAGAGAAGCAGTGGCATGGGGGCGATCGCCGGTGCCGTCAGCAAGAACCTCTCCAAGCCGAATTTCAACACCTAGAGCAACAAATTGCGGCGTTAGACAAACAGCAGGTCTATTGCCAACGGGTTTATGAGAAAGGATTGGAACGCAAAGATTTTTTGGAGCGCCTGAACTTGCGCATCGCCGACCTCCAAGCCCAGCAGGAAAAACTGTTGACCAAGAATGCCGCCCTCGTCGCCGCCGACTCCCTCTGCCCCCTGTGCGATCGCCCCCTCGACGACCACCATCGCCAACGGGTTTACGAAAAACATCAGGTGGAACTGCAGGAACTGCACAATGACCTCTGGGTGCTCCACGACCAAAGGAAAACCTCGGAATGTGAAATTCAGATTCTGCGGGATGAGTACCGGCAACTCCGCCATAACGAAAAACTGTTACCGGGGCTGCTGGAAAAAAAAGGACAGGTGCAGGCCCAACTGGAGGCGATCGCCACCCTGTCCCAGCAGCAGCAATCCCTGGGGGAGCAGATTGCCATCGGGCGATCGCGCCTTGCCCATCAAGACTACGGCCACGACCAACGGGAGGAATTGCGGCTAATTGAGCATCAGCTACACACCCTCAACTACGACGAACGCAACCTTGCCCTAGCCCGCAGCGAAGTCGAGCGCTGGCGCTGGGCCGAACTCAAAGCCGGCGAACTCAAAACTGCCCGTCGCCAAGCCGAAGCCCTGCATCGCCAACTCCCCGAATTGCAGCATCACCTCACCGAACTGCAGCAGCGCCTGGAGTGTTGGCACATCAACCCCGAACTGCAACGGCAGATCCAGCACCTAGAGGCGGCGATCGCCCAACTCAATTACGATGCCGCCGCCCACCAAAAGCTACGCCACGAAAAAGAACGGTCCACCGCCGCTCTCCTGCGTTATCAAGAACTGCAACAGTCCGAGCAGCAGCTTCCCCAGGTACAGCAACAGGTGCAAGCCCTTGCCCAACAGCTCCAGCAATGGCGCGATCGCCTTGACCAAAACCAGCACGAACACCAGCACCTCCAACAGCAAATGGCGGCACTCCCCGCCACCCCCCCCGCCGACCTGCAACACCTCCACCATCAGTGCCAGCACCATCGGCAACACCTCGAAAGCCTTCATAGCCAGCTTGGCTCCCTAGAGCAACAGTTGCACCAAATTCGCGCCTACGGGCAGCAACTGCAGGATCTCCAGCAGCACCGTCAAACCCTTGAGCACCGTCAGCGGCTCCACCAGGAACTGCAGCTTGCCTTTAGCAAAAATGGCATTCCCGCCCTCATCCTCGAAACCATCCTGCCCCAGATTGAGGCCGAAGCCAACCAGATCCTGTTCCATCTCAGCCAAGGTCAGCTAACCCTTCGTTTCATTACCCAAAAGGCCAGCAAACGGGGTGATAAAACCATTGAAACCCTCAACATCGAAATCGCCGATCCTAAGGGCACCCGTCCCTACGAAACCTACTCCGGCGGCGAAGCCTTTCGGATTAATTTTGCCGTTCGGCTAGCCCTGTCCCGCACCCTGGCCCAGCGCCAAGGCTGTGCCCTTCAAACCCTAATCATTGACGAAGGATTTGGCAGTCAAGACCATGATGGATGCGATCGCTGATCGCCGCGATCACCGCCATTGCCCCCCTCTTTGAGCGCATTTTTGTAATTACCCATGTTTCCCACCTCAAGGCAGCGTTCCACAACACCCTCGAAGTCACCCGCACCCCCCACGGCTCCCAAGTGCGGCTGGTGTGTTAGGCACAGTCACGATCAGCACAATCACGATCAGCATAGTCACGATCAGCATAGTCACGATCGCCAATAGGACAGCCCCTGGGCAACAAATTCCTCCCGCCCAATGCCCTTAGGCAGGGGGTAGGCATGGAGAAACTGGGTTAGCTGATCATCTAAGCCACTAGCAGATGGCGCGGCGGAGGGGTCGGTTGATAGATCCCGTGGCAGATCATAGTCCGCGCGGACTTGGGCGATCGCCCATCGAGCAAATAATGTACAGCAGCGGTCTGCAACTCACGAATCTGACGGTAATCCAACTGCCGCTGCACACTTTTAGGCAAATTGAGAATCTGTTGGCGCACAATTTTATCCTCCACCCCACCGATCTGCACCACATGGTCATGGATCAGCCGATCCAGTTCGTGGGCTTCACGGTGCGTGCCATCAATGGCGGGCAGATCGACTACGGAACGCAGTCCCTCTAGGGGCATGAAGGTTTCCCGATGGCGTTCAAGGTCAAACCAAACGAAGCCCTTGGGCTCGTCGGCTTCACGCCAGATGTCATTACTGGTGCGTTCGATCGCCCCGGCGTAGAAGGCATGGGCTCCTAGGTGGGTAAAGGAGTGGTAATGGCCGCAGGCCACATAATCCCAGGGTAGGTCTAATAGATCCGCCGGAATGGTGTAGCCGCCATAGTCATTAATGCGGTGATGATCTACCGTGCCGTGGAGCATCAAAACGTTATAGGGCACCTCCGGGTCGGGCCGCAAACTGAGGGCGGCGGTTTGCTCTAGGGCATTGTGGGGCAGGGCAAAGACCTTGATCTGCCCATGGGCCACGACCACTGCCTCCGGTAGATCGCAGACCACCGAAACACCGGGCACCAGGGCCATCAGCTCCAAAATGCAGGAATTATCCCGCGATCGCACCGACTCATGGTTACCGGCAATGACCACCACCTCAGCAGGACAGCGTTGGCGAAACTTGAACAGTTCCCTTTGGGTTTGCACCACGGCCAGGTTTCCCGGCCGTGGCACATGGAAGACATCCCCAGCTATGAGCACCAAATCGGGATTCAGGGCAATGGTTTGTTCGAGGGCTTGGCGAAAGGCCGCAAATATATCTGCCTCCCGCCGATTGACCCCCTGACGGGTGACTCGGTTGTAGGCACGGTAGCCCAGATGGAGATCGGCAAGGTGAACAAGGCGCATAGGCTGGGCAGGTTAGGTTTCGATGAGGGTGGTCTGGACGCCGGCGATCGCCCCATCGGTCGTTTGCCCCAGAATGTAAACCCTGACCTCAATCGCGCCGACCCGAAATACCCGAATCTGGCTGAGGTGGGCTTGGAGGGTTTCCATCAGGGCTTGAAATCGCGACACCAGTTGCTGCTGCTGGCTGTCATGCCATTCCTGGGGGAAGGCGATCTTGGCTAAAAGCTGCTCTAGGGTCGTTTCCTCCATGGGGGCTGCCCCAAAGCCTTGGAGGATCGCTTCCCAAGAAGACTCCTGCCGTACCACCGGTTCAATGGGATATTCCGACTCGCTGGGCATGAGCAGGTTAGTACAGACCGGTTGAAGCTCTTCGAGAATGGACATGGGCCGTCAAGAACGCTACAGCACCAAATCTTATCGTGTCCGCCCTCCGTTGCGCGGTTCTTAGCAAAACAGCGATGGGGCGGAACGGGGCTGGTCGTGGCGCTCCTGAAAGACCCGCTGGAGATTTTCGTGGCTAAGCACATCACGGGGCACCCCAAAGGCGATCGCCGTTTGATTGAGCAATAGCAGCCGGTCGTAGTGGAGTAGGGTCTCCCCCCAATCATGGCAACTGATCACTAGGGTTTTGCCCTCGGCGGCTAGCTCCCGATAGATCTGCCAGATCAGCTCCTCAGTGGGGTGATCTACCGCAGCTAGGGGTTCATCTAAAAACAAAACATCGGTTTCCTGGGCCAGGGTGCGAGCGAGCAACATCCGTTGCTGCTGTCCGCCGGAAAGGGACTTGATGGGGCGATCGCCCAAACTCCCCAATCCCACACGCCCCAGGGACTGCTCCACCACGGCACGCGATCGTCGACCAGGATAGCGGAACCATCCCGTATGCCGGGCGCGACCCATCATCACCACTTGGCGCACCGTTACCGGATAGCGCCAGTCCAAGTGCGATCGCTGGGGCAAGTAGGACACTCTCTGGCGCGGCAATGGCTGCCCGCGGTAAAACACCTGCCCCTGCTGCCGGGGAATCAGATGCAGCATGGCCTTGAGCAATGTGCTCTTTCCGGCGCCGTTGGGGCCAATAATGCCCACAACCGTTCCCGGGGGCACGGCAAAGCTGACATCCCGCAGCGCCAGTACCTCCTGATAGCGCACCGACAACCGACAGACCTCAAGCATGAATATCCCCCATATAATTTGATAACGATTATCATTCTATTCATTCATCTTCACTACCGAACCATGAAAAAATCCTCTGCTTGGGTTCTAATGTCCCTCCTTACCCCTTGGATGCTCCCCCGAACCAGTGCCCACCCCCCGCCCGTTGTCCAAAGCCCGGCGTCCCCGGACGCGAAAGTTCCCGAGGTGCCAAAGCCCAAGGTGGTAGCCACCACCAGTGTTCTCTGCGAGATGGCCGGGCGATCGCCAAAATGAAGTAGACCTCCAGTGCCTCATGGCAGCGGGTGAAGATCCCCATGTATACCAAGCCTCTCCTAGGGATGCCGAGGCGATCGCCCAGGCCCAACTCGTGCTCTACAACGGCTACGGCTATGAAACCAGCATTCTCAAGTTGATTCAAAATAGCCAATCCCAGGGCGCTAAAGTCGCTGTTGCCGAAGTTGCCGTGCCTAAACCCCTAATGATGGATGAGCATGGGCACGACCATGGGCATAGCCACAGCGAAGAAAAGGACGGTAAGCCCGTCGCCGATCCCCATGTCTGGCAAGATGCAGCCAACGGTATCAAAATGACCAATGTGGTGCGCGATCGCCTAATTACCGTCGTTCCCGGTCAAAAAACGCAGTTTACCGCCAATGCCCAAGCCTACACCACCCGCCTCAGCGCCCTAGATCGGTGGATCAAAGCCCAAACCGCCACCATCCCCCCCAAAAATCGCAAACTCGTCACCACCCACGAAGCCTTCGGCTATTTTGCTGCCGCCTACGGTCTTGAAGTGGAAGGAGCGCTTATGGGTGTGAGTACCGAAAACGAAACCAGCCCCGGCCGCCTCCAGGAACTGATCAGCGACATCCGCGCCACGGGCGTACCCACCATCTTTGCGGAAGCTACGGGTAACAACAAGCTCATGAAGGCGATCGCCCAAGATGCCAGAGTAGCCCTGGCCAGCACCCCCCTATTTCCGGAGGGAGCCGGGGCTCAGGGTTCAGGAGCCGAAACCTACCTCGACTCCCTCAGGGTCAACACCACGGCGATCGTCACCGGTCTGGGCGGACAGCTTACACCCTTCCCAGAGTAGGGACTGGGGTCAGATGTAGGTTGAACCTCGGACTCAGAACTGCAATGTTCCCTTCACAGAACTTCACGGCTGCTAAACTGACATATTTCTTGACATTGCGGGCGATCGCCCGCTTTTTTAATGGTCAAATTGAGTTGGCATCGCCCCCGGGTCAAGGCTTTGGCAAAATATCGACCCGAAACACTACAAAATTTGTTTTTTGTTTCGCTTTAGCTGCAAAAAACAAGCAAACTCTAAAACTAGGGAGCCTTAGTCGTGGAGAGCGCTCTCATCGACCAGGATAGTGCAGACAATTCCAGGGTCGCTGGGAAGGCATAGGACATGGCAGTTCACCGTTGCGATCGCCCCATCGCCCTTCCATAATGGGGCCATGAACTACACCACAGGCAAATCATGAAACTCGCAGTGTACGGCAAGGGCGGCATTGGCAAATCCACCACCAGTTGCAATATTTCCGTCGCCCTCGCTCGGCGCGGCAAAAAAGTGCTCCAGATCGGCTGTGACCCCAAGCACGACAGCACCTTCACCCTCACAGGCTATCTGATCCCCACCATCATTGACACCCTCGCCGCCAAGGATTACCACTATGAAAACGTCTGGCATGAAGACGTCATCCACAGGGGCTACGGCGGTGTGGACTGCGTCGAAGCAGGCGGCCCACCCGCCGGGGCCGGCTGTGGCGGCTATGTGGTTGGCGAAACCGTCAAACTGCTCAAAGAACTCAACGCCTTTGACGAATACGACATCATTCTGTTTGATGTGCTCGGTGATGTGGTCTGCGGTGGCTTTGCCGCCCCCCTCAACTACGCCGACTACTGCATGATCGTCACTGACAACGGTTTTGATGCCCTCTTTGCTGCCAATCGCATCGCCGCCTCGGTCAAAGAAAAGTCCCGCACCCATACCCTCCGCCTCGCCGGACTGATCGGCAACCGCACCAGCAAGCGCGATCTGATCAACAAATACATCAGCCATGTCGCCATGCCGGTGCTGGAGGTGCTGCCCCTAATTGAAGATATTCGCGTCTCCCGCGTTAAGGGCAAAACCCTCTTTGAAATGGCGGAACGTGAGCCAGACCTCAGCTACATCTGCGACTACTACCTCAACATTGCCGACCAGATCCTCGCCCAACCCGAAGGCGTGATTCCCCAGCCCGCCAGCGATCGCGACCTGTTCACCCTGCTCTCCGACTTCTACCTCAACAGCGGCAAAGAACCGGCCCCTACCCCGGCGATCGCCGCCTAACTGCTCTGTACCTAGGGCGCGTCATCAATTTAAGCTAGAAGCCTGCGGCATATGCGGTACCGCACCCGTCGAATTTTATAGGCTCGGGGCTGCCCCCGCCGTGAAAGCATTTGACAGCTCAATGAGGACCGCCCCAGCCTTCCCCAAATTTCTTGTCACAGCCACTCGCGCAGGAGAACCGCCATGGGATTAATGGATGAACTCGAAAAAATCAAGGGCACCCTCAAGGAGCGCTGGGTAGCCCACTACAAAGCTAACCGTGCCTGGATTCGGGATCAGATGAACTACAGCAGCCAGTTCTATGCCACCACCAGCGATGGCGGCACCCGCCCCTCCAACGCCTTCATCCTGGGGTGCATCTCCGCTCTAGAGCCGGAGTTTGCCACCTACATTCCCTTCTTCCTGCAACTCAACCGTGACGCCGACAAATTAATCGAAATCCTGGGACTGGACTTTGATGTGGAAAAACTCCTCAATCCCAATTAATTCCCCTCCCAGCGACTCCGTTTCCCTTCTATTCCCACTACCCACCCTTCCCCCTATGACTGCCACCACCGAAAACACCACCCTCACCATTGGCTGTGAGACCGGTAACTACCACACCTTCTGCCCCATCAGTTGCGTCGCTTGGCTCTATCAAAAAATTGAGGATAGCTTCTTCTTGGTCATTGGTACCAAAACCTGCGGCTACTTCCTCCAAAATGCCATGGGTGTGATGATCTTTGCCGAGCCGCGCTATGCCATGGCCGAACTCGAAGAAGGGGATATCTCTGCCCAACTCAACGACTACGAGGAATTGAAACGCCTGTGTGAGCAAATTAAGCGCGATCGCAACCCCAGCGTCATCGTTTGGATCGGCACCTGCACCACCGAAATTATCAAAATGGATCTAGAGGGACTCGCTCCCAAACTCGAAGCCGAAATCGGCATTCCCATCGTCGTCGCCCGGGCCAATGGCCTCGACTACGCCTTCACCCAAGGTGAGGATACTGTTCTTGCCTCCATGGCCCTGCGCTGTCCCGATCGCCAGCCGGAGCTAGCCCAGGAAAAACAGGAGCGGAACCCCCTGCAACGGTTGCTCCACTTCGGCAAAACCAAGGAGGACATCGATACCACCGAATCCAGCTATGCCGATCACCCGCCCCTAACCCTTTTTGGCTCCCTACCCGACCCCGTGGTGACCAACCTTACCCTAGAACTGCAAAAGCACGGCATCCGCGTCTCCGGATGGCTGCCCGCCAAACGCTTTACCGAACTGCCCACCATCGAACCCGGTAGCTACGTCTGCGGGGTCAATCCCTTTCTCAGCCGCACCGCCACTACCCTAGTGCGTCGGCGCAAGGCCAAACTGATCAACGCTCCCTTTCCCATTGGCCCCGATGGCACCCGCGCTTGGATTGAAGCCATTGGCGCAGCCCTCGGAGTTGTCCCCCAGGGACTCGCCGAGCGGGAGCAACAAATTTGGGACAGCCTAGAAGATTATCGGCAATTGATCCGGGGGAAATCCGTATTTTTCATGGGCGACAATTTATTGGAAGTGTCCCTGGCCCGTTTTCTGATTCGCTGCGGCATGATCGTCCACGAAATCGGCATTCCCTATATGGATCAGCGCTACCAAGCGGCGGAATTGGCCCTGTTGGCCAAAACCTGCCAGGAGATGAATGCCCCCATTCCCCAAATTATGGAAAAACCCGATAACTATAACCAAGTGCAGAGAATTTATGAACTGCAACCCGACCTAGTGATTACGGGCATGGCCCACGCCAACCCCCTCGAAGCCCGGGGCATCAATACCAAGTGGTCGGTGGAGTTCACCTTTGCCCAAATCCATGGCTTTTCCAATGCTCGCGATATTTTGGAACTGGTCACCCGACCCCTGCGCCGCAACTCGGGACTTAAATCCCTTGGCTGGGAGCAGTTGGTCTAATCACGGCACCCACCGCCTAGATCCCAATCCAACGGGGTGTTTGCTCCTTCCAGCCCAGCGTTTCCCGATCGCTGGATGCGGTTCTATCATTCCAGCTTATCGTTAGGCGATTCCAGTCAAGTTTTCCCTTATAGATGGGTGCGGTTCCAGGATTCCAGCCCATCGTTAAGCGGTTCCGGGCTGTAGTTTTCCCAGGTATCGATGCCCCGCCATCGTTCCAGTCTGCCGGTATACCAGTCCAGGCTGGTGTTCCCTAATTCCAGTCTGCTGTTTGGGGGTTCCCGAAAGACATCAGCAGATTCCGGCGGAGGGAATCTGGCCGCTATCATCAACCACTTTGGCTCCAAAGAAGAATTGTTTCGGGACGTGGTGGCGAAGTTTGCCCGGACATTAGTGGAGCAGGAGCTAAGGTTGCTCACGGAACTCAAGTCTGGTGCCGAATTATGGCTATATTCGGGTAGGTTCGGACATCGAAGGAAAAGGGGGTTTGGGGGCTGCGCCCCCCAGCCAGGTTCATCCCCACCTGCACCCCGTCCTAACCAAGTTATTTACAGCTATAAGTGGTGATATGGGCCCTACTCATTGGTACCGATCCCTGGCGCTGGAACTAGTTGAGCGTTGGATTCTAAAAAATATTGCTGTCATGGGCGATCGCCCGGGGAACGCGCTACAGTAGCCTGTGCTGCACTTTTCTCCCCCTATGACCCAGCGCGCTATTGAATCTATCCTGCATGAGCAACGCCTATTTTCGCCCGCTCCTGAATTTTCCCAACGGGCGCGAATCAAGGACTTTGCGGCATACCAGGAGCTATATGCCCGGGCAAAGTCCGATCCCGCGGCCTTTTGGGGTGAATTGGCAGCCCAGGAGTTGCATTGGTTTTCGCCATGGCAAAGGGTTTTGGATTGGCAACCCCCCCATGCCCGCTGGTTTGAGGGTGGGACGTTAAATATTGCCTATAACTGTTTGGATCGCCACCTCGCTACGGCGCGGCGTAACAAGGCAGCGATTATTTGGGAGGGGGAACCGGGTGATCAGCGTACCCTCACCTATGCCCAACTCCATCGCGAGGTGTGTCAGTTTGCTAATGTGCTGAAACAATTGGGGATTCAACGGGGCGATCGCGTCGGGATCTACATGCCGATGATTCCCGAAGCGGCGATCGCCATGCTGGCCTGCGCCCGGTTGGGAGCCCCCCATGTGGTTGTCTTTGGTGGCTTTAGCGCCGAAGCGCTGCGGGAGCGGCTGCGGGATGCCCAAGCCAAGGTGGTGATCACGGCCGATGGCGGCTGGCGTAAGGACGTGATCATTCCCCTCAAAGACCAGGTGGATCGGGCGCTCCAGGACGGAGCGGTGCCGACCGTGAAGGACGTGCTGGTGGTGCGGCGATCGGGGCAAGCTATTCCCATGACCCCAGGGCGGGATCACTGGTGGCATGACCTGCGCCAAGGCGTTGGGGGAACCTGCCCCGCCGAGGCGATGGACAGTGAGGATATGTTGTTTATCCTCCACACCTCCGGTAGCACCGGCAAGCCCAAGGGCGTTGTGCACACCACTGGCGGCTATAACCTTTATACCCACATGACCAGCCAATGGATTTTCGACTTGCAGGATACGGATGTCTATTGGTGTACCGCCGATGTGGGATGGATTACAGGACACAGCTATGTCGTTTATGGGCCGCTTTCCAATGGGGCCACGGTGGTGCTCTACGAAGGCGCGCCCCGCCCCAGTCATCTCGGCTGTATGTGGGAGGTGATCGAAAAACACGGAGTCACAATTTTTTATACGGCTCCCACCGCCATCCGTTCCTTTATCAAAATGGGTGAGCACCTGCCCCTGTCCCGTGACCTGTCCTCATTGCGGCTGCTGGGTACCGTCGGCGAGCCGATCAATCCCGAGGCTTGGATGTGGTACCACCGGGTTATTGGCGGCGAGCGTTGCCCCATTGTTGACACGTGGTGGCAGACCGAAACGGGCGGGATTATGATTTCGGCCCTACCCGGGGCGATCGCCACCAAACCCGGCTCCGCTACCCTGCCTTTCCCGGGCATTGTGCCCGAAATTGTTGACTTAGAAGGGAATCCGGTTGGCCCCAACGAAGGCGGTTATCTAGTGATCACCCATCCCTTCCCCAGTATGATGCGCACGGTTTATGGGGACGAGAATCGCTACCGCCACAGCTATTGGGAGCATATCCCTCCCCGCGATGGGCATTACGTTTATTTTGCTGGCGATGGGGCCCGGCGCGACGAAGATGGCTACTACTGGGTTATGGGACGGGTGGATGATGTGATTAATGTGGCTGGGCATCGGTTGGGCACCATGGAGTTAGAATCTGCCCTGGTCTCCCACCCTGCCGTGGCCGAAGCCGCTGTCATCGGCAAACCCGACCCGATCAAAGGGGAGGATATCTTTGCTTTTGTGATCCTTGAAGGCGATCGCCAGCCCACCGCCGAGTTGGCCCAGGAGCTTAAGCAGCATGTGGTTCAAGAAATTGGTGCGATCGCCCGTCCCGGGGAAATTCGCTTTGCCGAGGCCCTACCCAAAACCCGCTCCGGTAAAATCATGCGCCGATTACTGCGATCGCTGGCCTCAGGTCAAGAGATCACCAGTGACACCTCCACCCTCGAAGACCGCTCCATCCTCGACAAACTCAGGCAGTAGCAGTCGCTTTAGCCCAGCCTCCCTGCTGTGGCTGAAATTAGCTTGTCAGCATTGGTTTGAAGATAGAACGATCCTTACCGAAGGAGCCCCCCGCCCATGGTGACGCCCGAAATCGTGCAAGTATTTTTCTGACTCGGTGCCCCATCTGCCCCGGTTCAGTTACCGAATCGGTTCTGGCAGCCCCAAGCCTAGCGCCCCCGATGCCACGGGGAGGAATTCTGGCATCCTGGGCACGGAACGGGGACGACGAAGGCTCCCAGCTACATCTGCGGGATCTTCTGGTTTTGAAACGCTGCAACCGCCACCTCTCGAATCCGCTTAGCCCGTGTTGGCGATGTCTTGGCCAGCTTGATCCAACGCAACACATTGCGGCGGTAGGATGGTGCCGCAGCCTCAAAATTTTGGCGGGCCTCCCCATAGCCCTCAAGGGCTGCGACCAAATCCTCAGGGAGAACCAAAGCATCCACTTCCTCCATGAAGTCCCATAGTCCCCGGCGCTTGGACTCCTCCATTACCGCCAAACCAGCGGGGTGCATTCGTCCTTGCTCGATTAACTTTTGGGCCCGTTCCTTGTAGGTTTTAGCCCAGTGTTGCGCTTTTCGTGGCGAGATCATTTGCATGGTGCGATCGTCGTCCAGCCGACGTCGTATGCCATCGACCCAACCAAAACAAAGGACTTCATCAAGAATATCGGCCACCGAAACATACCATTCCCGGCGGTGTTTTTTGTAGGTCACCAGCCAGACACTTTCCTGTTGAGCATGATTTGTGGTTAACCAGCGGCGCAATTCTTCGCGCGATTTAACCTCGACTGACGCAAAGTTTTCCGTCTCAATCATGGGAATAACAAACTTTGCCGCCATTATAGCCACGACCCCATCCCAGGCTTTAGGGATGGCTCCTCCCACCCTTGCCCGACATTCCCGCAACCGATTAAGATTCGGGTAAAAATTGACATTTAGCGATGATTCTGCTGAGCTTCCCCCACTATTTTGGGTTTAAGGAAATTGGGCTCCTTGGGTTCTACCATGCCCGGTGCGGCGATCATAATCAAGATCGGCTTGGTTGTAGCGGGCAATAATGGCTCGGGCTGTGGCATTGGCAGTCTCTTGCATCCCTCCGCAATCCGAGGGAATGACAACGCGTTGAAGTGCCCTGAAAATGTCCTGACTGGCCCTAATCCCGTGATCCCGGTGTCCGTCTTCATGGCGTTGCAGGGCGCGGATAAAGCGGTTCCAGCGATCGCCTACCGCCGGAGAACTACGCTTGGCATCCTGCCACTTGGGCATGGTAAAAGTCACTTTGGCTGTCACAGAAACATCCCGAGGATTGACGCGGCACACTCCATCAACAGGGCTGTAGGAATAACGCCAATTGATATTCCACCGTGTAAACCCGTCAAACCTATTGCCTCGATCAACAATCGGGGAATTGTCGGTCATGCTTTGTCGGATGGCAGAAATCGTAGTGCCATAGACGGGATAGGTCACGGTCGCAATCGCGATTCTCGGCGAACTATGATCTTTTGCCAGTCCCCCCGGGTTCTGTAGCAGCCAGATGGCAAAAACTACAATTAACCCCAGCCCTAGGTGCTTCTGCCATCGGTTCATGGTTACTTCCCCACGCAGTTGAAATCATTCTAAAAGAACAGAACGGGGCAATACGGTGCTACAGCCTACACTGGGGCTGGTTCTGGAATCGTATCTTTGCTCTAAATTTGATCTAAATTCAAGCTCCGCATTCAAGTTCCGCCTAATAAAATTTTCTGCTTGCTCCCCAAGACATTTAGAACCTTTACGATTCTAGACCTTGCCCCTAAAGCAGGGTTGTGGCGGAGCTTAAAAAGCAAATTTCGCCACCGCCCTAATAAGCGCCCCTAGGGAATAAAACCACACCGATTGTCCGCAAAATAATGCCAAGATCCATGGCGAAAGTATGGCTGCGGGCATAGTTGGTGTCAATTTTTACCCGTAGCGCATAGGGGATATCATTACGCCCAGACACCTGCCACATACCGGTGATCCCGGGGCGCACGCGCAGCACTTGGGCAACCGCCGCTCCGTATTTCGGTAACTCCGGCTGCACTAGCGGGCGTGGACCCACCACACTCATATCGCCAACCAGGACATTCCAAAATTGGGGAAATTCGTCCAAGCTTGTTACCCGAAGCCATCGCCCGATGAACGTAATCCGGGGATCGGTTTTCAGCTTAAAGTTAGATTCAAATTCGGCTCGACAGGCAGGGTCAGAGCTTAAAAGTTCTTCTAACATTAAATCGGCGTTGACCACCATTGTCCGGAACTTAATACAATGGAATATGCGTCCATCGCGACCAACACGATTCTGGATAAAAAAGACTGGGCCAGGTGAGGTCAGGGCGATCCCTAGGGCTATGCAGAGATAGACCGGCGCAAAAAAGACCAGCACCAACAGGGAAAAGCTGATATCAAACAGTCGCTTACCGAATATGCCATACCAGCCCTGGCGACGAGCCGCTGCAGGGGCGGCAGCCAATCTTCCCCGACTTTTTGTAATCATCACACCTCGACACACACCACACGTTATCAACTAATATACAATGCCTTTCGCTAGGGTTAAGAAGTGTGTCTCACCCCTATTGAACGGCTATCTATGCCCTGCTATTGGCATTGGGGAGATGATGAATATCGCCGAACTCAAGCGGGTCAGAACCTCTTGCACCGTTGGGTCAGCCCAGTTTGGCAGAGTTTTAACTATGTCAAGCGGGTTGCGGATACGGAGGAGTTCGTGCTTGAGGGACTTAATCTGTCGGCCACGCCTCCTTTTGGTGAGGGTGCGCGGCTAACGTGGCTACTAGAACCAATCATCTTGCAACGTTGCTCAGAGCCATTGTTGGCTGAATTGCAAAGAACATTAGCACACTTAGCTCCCGATTCTCATCTGCTTTTTAGCACGATGGCCAAACCCGATCAGCGTCTTAAGGTCACTAAGGTGGTGCTTGCCCATGCCACGGCCTCAGAGTTTTCGCTCCTATCGCCGTGGCAAACCGAGGCGATAGCCGCGATGGTGTCCCAACAAGCGGCAACCCATGGACTGAATCTTTCAACCGAAGCGATCGCCTATCTTGTAGATGCCATCGGTAGCGATTCCCGGCGTTTGGATCAGGAGTTGATCAAACTTTCCCTGTGGCACTACGGTCAGCAAACCCCATTGACTCCGGAGCAAATGGCGCTGTTAGTGCCTCGCACAACCCAAAACAGCTTGCAGTTGGCTACCGCTCTGCGTCTGGGAAATACGTCGGCGGCCCTAGAGTTAGTCCACGGGCTCCTGCTAGCTAATGAAGCACCCCTACGGATTGTGGCGACCTTGGTGGGGCAATGGCGGACTTGGCTTTGGGTTAAAAGCATGGTAGCGGCTGGGGAGCGAGATGATCGGGCGATCGCCGTGGCGGCGGAGGTAGGTAATCCCAAGCGCATTTACTTCCTGAAGCAGGAGGTGCAGGATCTATCCCTATCGACATTGAGGGCAGGGCTGCCGATTCTTTGCAACTTAGAAACCCAACTCAAAACCGGTGCCGATGGGCGAAGCGCCCTCATTCAAGCTGTAGTAGCCCTAACCCAATTGCAGCGCTAAATCAATAGATCTGTCAAATAGGACTAGGGGCTGTCATCATTGAGCTGTCAAATCATTTGATGCCAAAATTTTTAAAGCCCCTAGGCGTAAAATTTGACGGTCGCGGTAACGCTTATTCCGCAGGGCTTCTAGCTTGAATTGATGACGCGCCCTAGATGAAAAATTTAAGTACTAAGGTAATTGGCGATCGCCAGTTGAGCGGCCTCCGCCACCTGGGACGATTCATCCCGTTGGAGTTGGTCTAGGGCTTGACGGGCCTCAGGATAGCCAAAAGTGCCTAGTGCCTGGGCCACACGATGACGAATCTGCCAGTCGGGGTCAGCGGTAAATCTTAGGAGTACCGGCAGGGCCCGACTATCCCCCAGCTCCCCCAAGGCTCCGATCGCCGCAATACGCACTAGTTCGTTAGGGTTGAGGGTAGCCCGCTCCAGCAGGTCAAAGGCTTCGGGGTTTCCCAGTTCTCCGAGGGCAGCCACCACACTAAACTGCAACAACCAATCGTTGGTAGCAGCAAAAACCTCAGCCAAAATCGGGAACGCCCCGTGGAACTTGAGGGCACCAAGGGCATCGGCCGCTGCCGCCCGCACATCAATTTCAGGATCGGAGCACAGGGCATCTCCCAATAATTCTGCTGCTGCGGCCCCATCCACATGGCCAAGGGTCGCCATCTGACTAATCGCCCCATAGCGAATGCGAGCGTTGGCATCCTTGGCGGCAACTTGCATCAACTGCCACCGCTCACGGTCGTCAAGATGCCGACTCTGGTTCAGTACTCCCATGCGCACTCCCATTTCGGGGTCGGAGAGTTTTCCTTGCAGCGCGGCCATTGTCAGGGATTCAGTCATAGGGCAAAGGATAATTCGATTAATAAGCAAGGGTATCAAGGGTTTCGCGCAGATAGGCGCAGACCTGGGTATCAATGTCACCCTTGGCGTCGGGGGCTTGATCCCCTTGCAGGCGCTGCCAGCGCTTAAATCCGGAACTGGCGGCGATCGCCTGCCGAAGCCGCTGCCAGATCTGCTTGTCGCTGGACTGTTGAAGATTTGACAGAGAATTCATGAGTGGGACTCCCGTAGTTTGCCTCAGTCTAACGGTCTGCCGGACAAGATTATGTAACCAGCCTAACCCATCCCCTAAACCTTGGGGGCGATCATCCTGAATTCTGTCCCCAGGGAGAGAAGAATTGGAAGTGCTGACGCATGACATCCCATTTAGTGCAATTCCAAAAATCAAGGTGAGCAGCAATCTTGCCGCTGCCATCAAGGTGTAGTTCGGTCCAACCGGTCACCGAAATTCGCGGCTGCCAAGGGAGGGGGGCCGTCCAACTCATGGTCCACTCGGTGCGAATCCGGGGTGGTTCAGCGGTTTCCTGGGGTTCAATGCGGTGAAGTTCTAGGCGTAACTGCCGAAACCAGTAGGTGATGAAACCAATCATTTTTTGATAGCGATCTAGACCCCGAAAGTGATAGACCGGGTCGCGAAACAGCACATCTGACCGATAGAGGCTGTAGGTTTGAGCTTCGGGAAACCGGCGATAGTCGTCGGTGAGGGTGGCGATCAGGGACTCAAGTTGGGTCGGCATGGGATGGGGCGCGGGTCTGGGAAAAGATGCGACATTCAGCGGCGGGCATGTCTACTAGATTGTAATCGGTGTCGTCTTCATAAATGGTCAGCATAACGTTGACCATGTCCAAAAACGTAGCCAACGGACGACATTCAGACTCTGGAACTTGGCTGTAGGCTTTGATCAGGTCAGCAAGGCAAGTTTCTAGGTGCAGCCGACTCACGGTGCTAAGCAAGACCAATCGCAGCAAAATCAGTGACGGCACAAGGACTCGTCCCTCATTGAGAAGGGTCAGGAGCAGCTCGCTAGGATGGCGCTGGTCATCGACGGTGAGGATGTGGATCAGGCGATTACAGGTGCTGTGCAGCAGTCCAAAGGACATAGGTTGGGGGTGGGATCGCTCCTGGAACTGGCGCAGTTTGCCAATGAAGTGGGTCTCGAAGTGGCGATCGCGCGGTAGTTCGAGAAATCGGCAGAGGACTTCCTTAAAATCTTGGAATGTAAGATGGCGAATATAACGCAGGAATTGTTTGGTGTCGTTGCGATAGCTCAGCGTCCCCCGGTGGGTGAGAATTCGGCGCATCATCTGGACTACTTCCTCACCAAGCCCGGTGGGATTTTGATGTCGGCGGGAGGAAGAGGCAGTGAAAAGGGCTAGTTGCTGCTTAAACTGCCGCTTGGCTTGGCGGGCCGCCTTTTGAGCTATGTGGCGCTGTTCGAGGGGGGCGCTGACATTGGCAAATTGGGAGGTTAATAAAAACCCTTGGAAGCGATCGCCCCAGTGCTTGGACTGGGGTATAACCGGGCGACCAGCAAAAAGGCGAAGGGCGTTGTACTCCTCGCAATGACGAAAATTTCGCAACCATTGGCGCAACTGCTGAACTTTAGTCACCCGGGAGGGCTGATCAATCAGGGGATCAAGAAAAATATCCACCAGATCGTGGATGTACTTGGCTTGGTGGGAAATGCGCCAGTTATTGATCAAGATGTAGCAACTTCGCAGCAGCAGATGGCGAAACTCCAGTTCCCGCCCAAAGAACAAGATTTTGCTGAGGGTCTCAAATTCTTCACTCCCATCGACAAACTTGATAAACAGGTCGTAGAACATCCGTAGGACTTGGGGGGGAGCGCAGGTATTGACGAGCGCCAAGAAATGCCGGTAAATCTGTTGCTGTGCAGCCAGAATATCCGCAGCGGCAGCTCCCAATGCCGGCATGCTTACCTCCGCCGGATCGATGAAGGTGGGTTCCGTCGCTTGGGTCAGTTGCTTGAGTCGAGGTGCGTTGGAGGTCATGGCACGGCTACAATGGCGATCACAGGGGGCAGAACATTCTGATTCTAATGGCAGATTTTTAATGCGGTGTGATATGGCTCAACTTCAATACATATACCTCCATGGGTTTGCTTCATCCCCCAACTCTGGCAAGGCGCGGTTTTGCAAAACAATTTGCCGATCTAGGAATAATGCTCCACGTCCCGGATTTAAACCTAGGAGACTTTCGACACCTGACATTGACTCGCATTTTGACCATGCTGCTAGAAACCTATCAGGAGCAGCCCCTACGGGTGATGGGGTCGAGTTTAGGCGGTTTTTTGGCGCTGCTGTGGGCTGCCCGCAATCCGGCGGTGGAGCGGTTGTTACTTTTGGCCCCGGCTTTGGGGTTTGCTGATCGCCTGGCCCAATCCATGGGAGCTGAGGCTTTGGCCCAGTGGAGACGGGAGGGCGTATTTACATTTCACCACTACGGGCTCAATGGGCCGGCGGAGCTGGGCTATGAATTTTTTATGGATGCCCGGGGGTACAGCGAGATGGAGTTGGGGCGATCGCTGCCGATTGTGATTCTCCACGGCACCCAAGATGAAGTGGTGCCGATCGCCCTTAGTCAGGACTATGCGGCGTCCCGACCGGAATGGGTGCGTTTAGCGGCTGTAGAGTCCGATCACCGTCTGGGCGATCAAGACCCATGGCTGTGGGCGCAGACCCGGGAATTTATGGGCGTTTAGTCCGGAAGACCAAATGCCACGGCCGTATTTTGCCCACCAAAGCCAAAGCAAAGATTGAGGCTATGGGCGATCAATCCGCTGGGTCTGGTGCGCTCTGGCAGCACCCAGGGGAGGTCAAATTCCGGCTCCTTCAGACCGATACAGGGGGGCAAGATTTGATGCCTCAGGGTCAAGAGGCAAAAGATTGCTTCCATCATCCCCGTGGCCGAAAGGGCATGCCCCGTAGCCCCCTTGGTGGCGCTGAGGTGGGGTGGGCGATCGCCAAACAGGGCTGAAATCAATGCCGCTTCGTGGCGATCATTTTGCTGTGTGCCCGTCCCATGGGTGTGGAGATGGTCGATCTGTCGAAGGGTCAAACCGCTGCGATCAAGACACTGCTGAACCCCACGGCGGGCGGCGATCCCATCCGCAGGGAGATGGGTGGGATGGCTAGCGTCGTTGGTCATGCCCCAGCCCAAAACCACGCCGTAGACCGGCACCCCGGAGGGGACTCGATCCCCTGCCATCAGGACCATGGCCGCCGCCCCTTCCCCCAACACCAACCCCTCCCGTTGCTGACTAAACGGGAAACAGCCTGTGCGAGCCAGAACCCCAAGCTGACCGAAGCCAGCCCGGCTGAGGGGGGTAATTGCCCCATCACTGACTGCGGCGATCGCTACTGGCACCTCCCCATAGCGCACCATGGCCGCTGCCTCGGCGATCGCCCAATTGGCCGTCGCACAGGCCGCCATTACCGTTGCTACCCGCCCTTGACTGCCCACCAACCGCGCCACTCCCTCGGATAATCGGGACGGCAGCGCCCGGGGCAGCGGGGCACCCGATTCCAACGCTGCCTGATACCCCCGGCTAGAACCCACCACCACCCCCAGCTGCGATCGCATGCTCCCGCCTAGGTTGGCATCAGCGATCGCCTCCACTACGGCTAGCTTCAACCACTGCTCCACCCGTTCTGCCATGGGCACCCCATCGTCAGGCACCCATGCCCCCAAATCCCCATCCCGCCGTTGAATGCCCGTGTGTCCTGCCAGCAGGGAGTTCCAAGTTTTGGTCACACCACTCCCTAGGGCTGAAACCATCCCCACCCCCCACCACCGTCCACCCGTTGATTCAGGGGTGACCCAGCCGCCACAGCCCCACTCCCACCACTGCTACACCCAAAACGCCATAGAT
>JAAUUH010000168.1 GCA_012031145.1 Oscillatoriales cyanobacterium SM2_2_1
GACTGGCGATATTTCCCGCCGCAAAGGTGCCAAAATCCTCCACATCCGTCTGCTCCACCCGTCCAAAGCCGCGAAAACTCACGCTCAATGCCATCAAAATAGCCGTGGTGATAGCTATAGGTCGTTGTGAACCGAGTGTTCCGCCATTTGTCAAACACCGTCACCTTTTCCACCACATGAACGGGGAAGGGCAACTTTGTAATCCAGGGTTTACCCGCCAACCTGTCTTGCAGGTAAAACTTCGTGGAAGGTGCATACTGCACCTCTGTTTCCGCCCCCAGATTGTTCACAGTCTTAATCAGTAATGGGGCTTCTGTCCCCCCAGCAGATCAATGTAGCGCATCACCCGGCAACCATTCCCCGGCAGCGGCGACGACCACACCAGACAAGCCGTGCCATTGCCCAACAGGTCGATCGCCGTGACCGAAGCCAAGCTATCGATCGCCGGAAACGATCGCACCACCCGCTTTGCCGACCAACTATTCCCCGACTGGTTGAAATAAACCTGCACCCCTTCACTGCTCAGGTACAAAATATCCATCGTCCCCGACCCATCAATATCCGCCAACACAATTCGCCGCTGATTGAAAATATCCGGCGCATCAAACCAGGGGGCATTGTCCATCGTCACCTTTGCGCCAAACCGCCCATAGCCGAGATTGGGCCAATAACACACCTCCCCATTGCGGATCCGCACAATGTCCGTTAGTCCATCCCCCGACATATCTGCCAGATGAATCGACTGCGTGCTATCAGCAAACACTACCCTAGGTCCCTGCTCTTCATCCCAGGGCTGACTCACCCGTTCCGCTGCCCCAAAACCCGCCTCCGCCAACGACGGATGCCAGACAAAACAATTCTCCTCCGCGATCAGGATGTCACTATGTCCATCCCCATCCAAATCAATAAACTTCAGATTCGGCTGATCCCAATCCACATTCGGCAACGACTTAAATGCCCGGAACGACTCCCACTCTTCCTCCATCGTCCGCTCATAAAAACCGGGCACCGCCCCCCGCAGCGTCACCACATCCGGTCGTCCATCCCCCACCAAATCCAAAAACTGCGCCCCATTCGCCAACCCACTCACTGGCTGACTCGCCACCAATTCCACCGCCCCAAATCGTGCCGCCACCCGTGGCGATGCTGTCGATCCACCGTTTGTAGGCACAGGATTGATTGGACTGAGGTTGCGCTTATAAAACCAACTCGTCCCCTGCTCCGTCAGAATCCCCGACAAACCCTCGCCGTCTAGATCGACCCACTGATAGCGCGTCCCATCCAACCCCTGAGGCAAATTCTCCAAACTCTCAGGATCAACCTCCCGCACCGTTTCGTCAATATTGGGGTCACTATAGGTAAACTCCAGCGGTGGTAGAGATTTTTGAATATATCCACTCCCCTCTCGCTTGTAGCCAATTTGCGTCACTGAGATCAGGCGCGAATAGATGGGATCGCGAATAGCATCCACCTGCTGTTCGTAGGAATATTTGAAATCCGTCGATCGCACCAAACAATCTCGCCCCACGCCTTCCTCACCAGCAAAGTGGTGAAACATCAACACTCGCTGACAAAGACGATAGGTGCGTATCTCAAAGCCTGACCGGTAGCTAGAGAAAGGATCGTTGCGCACCGGCCAAATCCCAGCATCATCCGGTTTGGGGTTCGCGAAATTATGCTCTCCATAATCAAACACCACCTCAAACAGCCAATCGTTTCGCAAACTCAGATTCTCATTCGCTTGTCGAGGCGTGGAGTTCCCATAAAAAATGTGCTTTAAATAGCGATTTGCCGATCGCCCCTCCGGAGTCCGATTATACTCGTGGGCATAATCAGCACTAATTCCCTCAGAATTCTCAGCCTTATATTGGTATCGAATCGCATTGCCCTTATCGTCGTAGCTCTCGCAAATCAGCCAGCTAAAAACATGGTTGGAATCGCCGGGATCGGCAATGCGACTCTCTTCCGTTTGGCCGTATAGCGTCGTAATATTCTCCTTCGAGAGCGATCGCCAATGGCTCTCTCCTGAATCCAACTCAGTCCAGCGTTCAATTCGAGCAAACAACCCCTCAATCCGAGGACGATATCGACGAATTCGATAGCCATCCCTCACAAATTCATCGACGGTGCCATCAGCCTTCAGCACAGGTACCAAATCTTCCGCGCCTGAAAGAATGAAAACATCCGATTCCTCACCATCCCAGTAACGAGGCAATCCCTTATCCGTCTTGCGCGTAATCGATGGTAGCGAAAGACTCCAGCCCAGCCCAAAGATCCCATTCCCCACCCCTGAGTCATAGGAAACTGACAACTGGGAACCAAAGCCAGAACGACCGGGACTGGTGGCGATCGGCACTGACATTGAGCCAGTCCCCGTCACCGGATTCGCGGCAAACTTCTCCCCCATTCCCTTGATTGCGCCACCACCCTTAGGCAGTGAAACTGTAGGAGGTTGGGAAAAGTAGTTTTCTTGGGATTTCTGGGCTGATTCTCCTGTATTTTGACCGGAATAACCAAGCACCCGCACCTCTCTTCCCCTAAACTAAAGGTGAGACGGTAATATTGCTCTTGGCTCAATGGGATACAAGTACAAGAGCTTCTCTGCTGAGCTAGCCGATTCCTTGAAGTCCTCTTAACTTACTTCAAGTGCTCGCTTCACGCCATCCTTATTTACAGTACTTAACCCGAATTCTCGATGGAGCGTTGGCTGAATATGCATCACGCCCCAGTTCGTGGATTTTCCCAAGGTTGAGTAGGTCTGCATCGTTGGTTCCCTGGAGCAAGCCTTCGTCGATAAGCTCGTTCCAGAAATGAGTTCTTTCTTGTTGGGAGGGAGAGCTTGGACAGTTGTGCATATCAACCACGGCGATCGCAGCATTCGCGTCACTGCCGCCCCCAGAGGTAAAAAAACGTTTAAAACTGGATTTTTCCAGGTTCGATCGCAAGTAGATCGCTGAAAGGTCGAGGACTCGTAATTTTGGACACTAAGTGTTTAAAACTGACAAATAGTTGTTTAATGTACAACATTTAATGTACAACAGCACATAAAAAATGGAGAATAGGGGATTCGAACCCCTGACCTCTGCGGTGCGATCGCAGCGCTCTACCAGCTGAGCTAATTCCCCGTTGGATTTTCATCCAGGATTCTTATCTTAGCAAAAACCCAGTAGACTAGAAGTTCTTGCCATTTCTAGCACAGTTTCTCACGGTTCCAATACGTTGCATGAAGTTTCTTGGTATCGATTTGGGATGGCAATCGGGGGCGAGCGGGCTATGTTGTCTGGGCAGCGACCCTGAAGCTCCCCAGCGGTTGCATTTGCTGGACTGCGATCGCCGCACGGACACAGAAGAGATTCTTGCCTGGGTAGATGCCTGCCTGCCGGGGGACGAACCGGGGGCGATCGCTGTGGATGCCCCTACGCTGATTCCCAACGCCACGGGAATGCGGTTGCCCGATCGCCTGATGCACAAACACATGGGGCGCTATCATGCGGGTTGTTACCCGGCGAATTTAGGTCGCCCCTTTGCCCAACGCACGGTAGCATTTGGGTTGAACTTAGAGGCACGGGGATTTCGCCACGCTCCAGAAATCCAACCCCGCCAACCGGGACGCTACCAAATGGAAGTCTTTCCCCATGCCGCCTCGGTGCGGCTGTTCGGGTTGGAGCGCATTCTGAAATACAAAAAAGGAGCGATCGCCCAACGCCGCGTCGAGTTGGGCAAGTTTTACCAGTATTTACTAGACAAGTTGCCCCTCTTGGAACCGAGCCTAGATCTTGCCACTGATGAAAAGAGTGAAGGAGGGGGGGGTTTAGGGAGGGGGAGTGGAAGAATACAGAATGAACAATTAAAAATTAAAAATTCTTCACCCCCTCTCCCACTCCCCTCCTCCCTCCCAGAACGGGGTGCCGACCTGAAGGCGCTAGAGGATTGCCTGGATGCCTGCCTTTGTGCCTACGTAGCGGC
>JAAUUH010000048.1 GCA_012031145.1 Oscillatoriales cyanobacterium SM2_2_1
CCGTATCGGTCGTTGGTTAGGGAAACGGGAGCTACCCTCCTTCAATGCGGCTCCCTGCCCGACCACCCTGCCACCATCGAGTCCGAATTGGCCTTAGCCCTTGCCATCGCCGATGTCATCCTAACTACGGGCGGTATTTCGGTGGGCGATCGCGACTTTTTACCAAGGGCAATTACCCAGCTAGGAGGACAGATCGCCGTCCAAGGCATCGCCATGAAACCAGGGAAGCCCTTCATCGCCGCCCGTTTTGCCAATACTGCCTACTATGGACTCCCCGGTAACCCCATGTCCACAATGGTCTGCTTTTGGCGACTGGTGCGCGGGCCCCTGCTTAAAGCCTGTGGACTGCCCTTGGCAGAATGCCAGCCCCAACACACCACCGTGATCGCCACCGCCGACCTCCACAGCAACGGACAGCGGGAAACCTATCTGTGGGGCACCTGCCACCAAGGCACGTTCACCCCCGCCCCAGACCATACCTCCGGCAATCCCATCGGGGCGATCGCCATCAACGCCCTCGCCCAATTGCGCATCCACCAAACCTATGTCCCAGCGGGCGATCGCGTTGCCGTAATCCTGGTCTGATCCGGCGACACTGCCCCCTACGGCTCGTAACAACATCTGCCCAACCTCTCCCGAAGCAATTCTCGGGAACCGTTAGGACAACTCGACAGCAGTCGTCAGATGAAACTGTCCATAATCAATCATTAAACGACCGTCCGGCAGGGTCGAAAGAATATCCATAAAGCGCCGTTGCCAAAAAATCTGACTAGCCAAATAGGAGCATCGCGTATGGATGGTCTGGGAAAATGTTTCATCCACTCCCGTTAACACCACCAAAATTTCTGCCTGCTCTAATGCCAGGGATGCTTCCGTTTCACCATAGAGAGGACTGCTGCTATCAATAATGTGCATCGCCGTCCAGGACAGAGCAAAGTTAGGGGTTTGCTGACGCATCAAGTTGAGATCATAGAGGCGGCGCATCTGATATCCCTCGGAAGTTACCTCGTAGCGAACTAATGTCACCCACAGACGGGCTTCCACGATGCGATTTCGCCGCTCATTAATCATGCGAAACATCAGCGTAGGAGCGCCGTTATAGGGACAAATCACCGCCACCTTACTAAAGAGAACTCGAGCCGTAGGCCGGGCAAATCGGGCAAACATTAATCCCGTTCCCATGGCCACTGCCAGCAGTCCATAGAGGGCCTCAATGGCTACCAAAATATTGCCGTATAGGGTGACGGGTGCCATGCCACCGTAGCCAATGGTAGACATTGTTTGCACACTAAAAAAGAATAGATCCCACAGCGAATTGGAATCGGCATTGGAAATATGATTGCCACCAATTGAGTAAAGGCAGGCAAAGAGGAAATTGCTCAAAACATAGGCTATGACAATGCATCCTAAAAATGCCGCCCAGGGCATGATCAAAAGTCCGTGGTATAAATCCCGCCAGTGATGTTCTGACCCGCCATGACGCACTGCTCTGCGAATGCGATCGCCCATCAAACCTTCGGTCATTGGTAATGCCGTAACTCTAACGTGTTACGATAACCTCCAAATCTAAGCTAGACAAAAAAATATTCTGCTATTTTTCACTTTTTTACGGTAAATGCCATGGTTATCTCCCTTCTGCGTGGTGGCCGGTATGTCGAGTGAGACCAACGCATTTCCCTGGAAAAATGTCTTCGGCTGGGGGATACCCATGTTGTTGGCTTGGGTTTTAGTGAACCTGATCAAAAACCTACCCACAGCTCACATCACCCGTCCCGGCACAGCTTCGGTGGTGTTCAACTCCTTTTCCGGACTGCAACGGGGAAGGGTGTTGCGTCCTGGGGCTGCGTTTCTCACCCCAGGGGTCGAGCGCGGCATCCCCTATGAAGTGCGTATCCAAGTCTGGGAATTCACCGATCAAAGCACCAGTCGGGTAGCTAGTAATCCGGTCAGTGCGATCGCCGCCGATGGACAGTCTTTTTCCATTAATGTCAATATCGCCCTGCGGCTTAACCCTGACACTCTCGATGACCTCCATGCCAAGATTGGGGAAAATTACATCCTCACCTCCGTAGTGCCCCTAGTGCGTTCAAAATTTCGTGATGTTGCCGCCAAGTTTCAATCGGAAGATTTCTATCGCCGCGATCGCCGTTTAGAGGTCGAAAAACAGGCTAAGGAACTCATCAATGCGGAATTGCCTAAAACCCAAAAAGATGGCAAGAATGTACCGATGATGTCGGTGGAATGGGTCTATATGGAAACAGCCGCCTTTCCGCCGGCCCTGCGGGAATCGATCGAGAAAAAGCAGGTAGCCGGTATACTCGCCCAAACTGCTGGTGTGCGGGCCCAAATTCAACAAAAGGAAACCGATCGCGCCCTGATTTTAGCCAAGGCAAACGAGCGGGCGATCGAGTTAAAGGGCAGAGCGGCCCTATTGGGGGGCCCCTAGCTGACCTATTGTTCTATGAACGCCTGACCCAGCGCCTCGACGATGCCAAGCAAAAAAAGCAACCCATCCCCCTGAAGGTGATTCGTGTGGAAGGCAGCACGACAGTGTTTCTTAACGTTGACCCCCAGAAAGCACCGATCATCTCTCGCCCCACCCAGCCCACACCCTAGTCCTAATCTAGGGAATGTGTCGCGCGACTCACGCTGGAGAAAGCATTTGATGAGAAAAGGGCAAAAAATCAATGCCGCCGTTCACTGAAACAGTGACTGATTAAAATGCGAGGCAACAAAAAATAATTTGAGGGCAGGTGATCATGAAGCTATCAATATGGATCAGTTACGATCTCGGAGTTAGGGGAGATTATGAAGGTTTTTACACATGGATGGATGCCAAGGGCGCGATTGAATGCGGTGATAGTTTTGCTTTTTTGAAGTACGAATTTTCAGGGGATATTATTGAAACCCTGAAAGAGGAAATCGAGAAAAATGTGGAAACAAACAAAAAAACACGTATTTATGTAATCTACCGCGATGTGGAGACAGGTAGGATAAAGGGCAAATTTATCTTTGGCAAGAGAAAAGCCGCACCTTGGACAGGGTATGCTGAAACTCAGGCTCAGTCCGAGGAAGAAGAGGAGTAATGATGCAATCCGCCCTTGTTGACACTGGTATTTGGTATGGGATATTTGATAAAAAAGATGAAAGATATGGTATTGCGCAGTCAATAATGGACGATTTAGATTGTTTTAAGACTGTGGTTCCATGGCCTACCATCTACGAAACATTACGCACCCGTTTCGTAAAAAATAAATTTGCACTTCAAGACTTTGAGATATTTTTGAAAGCAAAAGAAAGATCCAATCAAATTGAGTATCTTGACGACATGATGTACAGACAAGATGCTTTTGACTTATCTTTAGAATCATCACTGCGAGGTCGTAGACCCCTTAGTATGGTGGATTGTTTACTGCGATTAATTATTGAAGATCGAAATGTAAAATAAATTATCTTTGACCTTTAACCCGAGCGATTTTATAGATGCCTGCCATAAGAATCGGGTAAAAATTCTTTCAGGTTACCCAACCACTCGCTAAGTCGGGCGGGCAGTGGCTCTATTGGCAAGCTAATTGCTCTCCAATGAGTGAGACTTTCATTGAAAGCAGAGAATGATCACTGAAGGATCCAATCAATGTGTCAGGAGAGAACCTGATGTATGTAAAATGTTTGCAAATCTAATGGAAGACTGGTTCCAACCCTTAATGACGGCGCAAATGTCAGGGTAGGTAGAAGCATTTGCTCAGGTCTTGCTCTGACAATGCCCCCCACCCGTGGCGTTAGTTTGTCCCTAGCATTCCTAGGCATGAGAGCGATCTAAACACTTCGAAGAGAGCTAAGGGCTGTGATTGTTTGACCATCAAATGCCTCCAAAGCAAGAGGTTCAGCCCCTAGTACGTAAAATCTGATGGGCGCGGTACTGATCATCCTGCAAGGAAACTAGCTCAAATTGATAACGCCCTAGTTCCTCAGTTCGGAGAGCAGGAGGTCATCGGTTGGGGCATCACTAACAGAACTAAGAAGGAATGTTTCTAGTTCTTCACGCTCAGCGGCCGTGAGGACGAGCTGTTCTTGGGAGCGGGTTTGCCCAAGCCAAGCCCAAAGGAGGACGCTGCTGGCAACAACAGCCAGAACGACGGCAACACCGCTGCGGAACCATTTTTTCTTGGCAGTGGTGGAATGGGGCATCGCTTCAATCTGAAGCATCAAACGCGCTTCCAGATCAGAACAAGGGGCGGGAGGTACCGGGCGGTGCTGCTGGAGAAAGGCCGCTAGGGTGGCATGTTCTTCGGGATGGGGACTCATAATTCAACTCCTTGACTGGTTAAAAATTTACGTAGGGCTGCTCGGGCATGGAAGAGGCGGGACTTGATGGTACCAACGGGGATTCCCAAGATCTCAGAAATTTCCTTTTGGGGCAGTTCCTCTAAATCATGGAAGATGATCACTTGACGGTGGTCTTCGCTGAGTTGGGCCAGCCCGCGCTGGATCAGGTCTTGGTAGTGCATTTGGGACAGCGGTGAGGTCTCCGGTGGTTCGTTGTGGCGGGCATCGGATAGGTTAGCGAGGTGTTCATCGGCCACGGAAACATGGCGCGATCGCCCCACTGCCAGCGAGCGGCGACGATCATAGGCGACGTTAAAGGTAATGCGGTAAAGCCAAGTGGAAAATTGGGCGGACTGACGAAATTTGGCCAGACCCTTCCATGCCCGCAAAAAAACCTCTTGCACCAGATCGTCTAGTCCATCAGCGCCACAGAGTTGGTAGAGCGTGGAGCGCACCTTTTGCTGGTGGCGTTGGTAGAGCAACCGAAAAGACTGGCGATCGCCCGCAACACAGGCTCGTACCAGTTCTAAGTCATCCCGTTGTGTTGGAGGTGAAACCACTGATAACACTTGTTTCCTACCCTAATTTTTCACTATAGACATAGACTGGGCGACTACTGCCATCGGTTCATGATTCATAATCTAGATTGAATGGGGACTGGCTGGTTCTAAACTGGCAGCCCCTACCCCCCCTCCCTCAATGCCCCTATGGATGCCTTTAGCCCCATTCCTCCCGCCTGGACTCAGTCCGCCCGCCGGGCCCCCAAGTACCACTGCCCCCAATGTGATGCCCAAGCGGCGGCGGCCCAAGCGGTGTGGATCAACCGTCGCACCCCCCTATTTAGCGTCAATCACCAACGGCAGTGGCAAGAATTTTATTGGTGCTCCTGTGGCCAGGCATGGTGGGGCTGGAGTGGCGATCGCCAAAAAATCAACCTTCATCCCAACCCTAGGGCGGGAAAATAACGCTATATTCATAAAAGCCTTGGGCTAGTAGCTCAGTCGTATAGAGCAACCGCCTTCTAAGCGGTCGGTCGCAGGTTAGAGTCCTGCCTAGCCCGTTCGCCGGAATTACTGCCTGGCATCCCAGAAACCAGACCTACTCACTAATTAGCCGGTCTAATGACATAGGCCAATCAAAACATTCTCAAATCCTAAGGCGCTGAGCAGCGGTAAACCGCAGGTGATCGGCGTAATCCTGTACCCCCTGGGGTGTGGCCAGGGAAAAGTAGGAGTTGCGGAGGATTTTGCTGACACCAATCTTGGCACCCATCAGCAGCAGCTCGTTATAGACCGGGCAAACGTAGAAGGAGCCGCCAACTTGGGCGTCTTTTTTGATCATATTCATGGCGGCGGTGACAAAATCTCGCCCCCGAGCAAAATAATAGAACCCGGCGGTAGCCAAGTTGCTAATGGGGCGCTTCTCGGCCGCTTCTACAACCAAGCCCTGGGCATTGCAGCGCACGTAGGACCAACGGGGGTGGACGGCCTCAAAAACAACGATGCCACCGTCAAGTTCGCGGTGCTGAAATTCGCTGATGATACTACCCAGGTTGGCCTCAATGATTTGATCACCGTTGGCAATCACTAGGGGCAGATCGTTATTGATGGTATCTACGGCTAGGAGGGCGGTGCAGGCGGCTCCAGCGGTTTTGCCATTGACTTCTAGGGCGATCGCATCGGGGACAATCAGGTGCACCACATCGGCGGTGAAATGCTTGCGGACTTCTTCCTGTCGCAGGGTGCAAATGAGCTGGTGTCGATTGCCATGGAGGCTAAACAAGTTATTGATTACCCTTGGACAAGGGGCATACCCTCAATTTCGACAAGATTTTTGGGGTAAAGATATCCGGCTTCCCGGAACGCATCGCCGCTGCCGGCCATCAGGAGCAGAATATTCATACCTGTTCGATCACCTCAATGCGTTGCAAAATGTTGTCTAGGGTGACATCGGTCACAGCTTCCACCACCAGAAGGTGGGCCCCGGCGTCGGTAGCAGCTTTGATGCCATTTTCGTTGTCTTCGACGACTAGGCACTGCTCGGGAATCAATCCTAACCCATGGATGGCCTTTTGATAGATTTCGGGATGGGGCTTGCCTTGGGCCACATCTTGGTTGCTCAGGATCAAGTCGAGGTGGGGTTTGAGGTTGCTCTTATCCATCATCACCTCAATACTATTGCGAATGGAGTTGGAAGCCACAGCCAGCTTGTACCCCATTTGCTTGAGGTTGGAAAGGGCGAATTCGTGCTGAAAGATGGGTTTGCAGCGGGCATGGGCCAGTTCGAGGGTGTAGATCTGCTTCAGCTCATTGAGAAATCCATGGAGGCTAGTAGGCAGCCCCCGCTCGCGGCTGAGCATTTCCAATTTGCGGCGCGTAGGTAATCCATCAAAGGTGACCAGATGATCGTAGCGGCTGATGGTGTAGCCAAATAGTTCGAGGGCACGGTTTAGGGCTTCATAGTGCCAGTCTTTTGCATCAATGAGCACCCCATCCATATCAAAAATAACGGCAGCGATCTTAGGAGACATAGGCTTGGGCAGCTTCAGGAAAGTCGGTACAGAGCATGAGGTTGACATCGGCGGCGATCGCCCAGGTGCGGAGGTTTTGCCAAAAGGGTTCGTGGGGGCGCTTGTGTAGGTCAGGGGAGACCAAACACACCTGTTTGCCATCGTTGAGGTGCCCGCCGAGGACAGCTTCGGTAAACCATTCCCCATAGAAGCCATCAACCCAAACCCCAGCGGCACGATCATAGAGGCTAGGTTCTGGCTCTAGCTCGCTATGGCGTGTAAAAAACCTCAGACCGAGGTCGGCGAAGAGTTTGGCATCGGGAATAGCCATGTCGAAGCAAAAGTAATTTGTGATCTGAAATTCGTCTAGGAGTTTTTGCAGTCGGGTTTGCAGCCCATCGGCTTTGATGTTGAGGGCCAGGGGCAGGTCTTGGGTAGGATATTCGCTATAGAGGGTCAAGAATTCAGAAACCGTTAGCTCGCCGCCCACGGGGGGGTCATGGGCGATGACCAGCTCTCCGAGGCGATCGCGAATGTCGGTCTCGGTGCCAAAACCCAGGGCAAAGGAACGACGAAAGGCGACGGCTTGATTTTTTTCGCTGGGATCTTGCCAATAGCCACGGTGACTGAGAATGCGCACGGATTTGCTACCTGAGGGTGATTGGGACATCTCCGCGCTATTTTCCCATGTTCTGCCGAATCTGACGCAGTCGTTCTTTGGTACTGAGGCTGACCAAATGGCGCAAAATTCCTCCGACCATGGGGGAGCGGGCGATGGGGTGCAGCCATGGCTCGACGTCTTGAATGCTGGTGGCCCGCTGGAGCGATCGCCCGATGAGGGTGGCTTCTAGGCTGGTGTCCAGTTCCCGCAGGAGTTGGTCGCACTCGAGGCGATCGCCCGTCAACTCCAGCAGTTGGGACGTAGTTTCTTGCCGCAAAAGATAATCATCGACGGCGGTGGAGACACTATTGATGAATTGAGAACGGTAGAGCCGTTGCCCGTGATGAAATTCGCCCAGCACCTCCTTGAGGTAAAGCACCGGATGACGCACACCCATGCTGAGGCAGAGTTGCATGTCGGCCACCCAGGGGCGGGAGCCAAGGGTATAGCCACCTGTGACCGCTTCCCGGTGGTAGCAGTGGCTCACGGGCGCGCCAAAAATATTCCCCCGCCGCACGGTCTCAGTCAGATAGTCCACGGGCGAGAGCAACCGCGTTTCGGGAAAGGCATAGTTGGTGTAGCGGGTGCTGGCGGTGACTGCGGTGTACGCCCCGAAGATCAGCCGCACATTGGGGTATTGGGTGATCGCCCGCTCTAGGGCGGTGGCAGCATGGGGCAACAGGCGATCGCCCGTAAAGAGCCACTTCATCCAGAGGGCATCACTGGCGGCAAAATGCTGCAAGCAAAAGTCCCAGTTACCGATCCGTCCCAAATTGGTCGGCTGGGTAATCACCTCTACGCCTTTTTGGCGCAAGATGTCCCCCGAGCCGTCTTCGGAGCCATTATCGGAAGCAACATAACGGAAGCCCGGCCATAGCTCAAGGGACTGGCACCATGCTGCAGCGTTATGGAGCGGAATGTAGACGGTAATCATAGGGGTTACTCGGCGGGCTGCTGTAGTTTTAGCTTATCGGATCGCTGATTGGAAGCCTGCGGTTCCCTTGTTCCCAAATTCGGACTTAGAATGGGGACACTGCCAGCATAATGAATCGGCTATGGCTAAAATTTTGGTGACAGGTGGTGCGGGCTACATTGGTACCCACGGCGTTCTTTCCCTGCAGCGGGCCGGGTTTGAGGTCTTAATTTTAGATAACTTGGTCTACGGGCATCGCAACCTCGTGGAATCGGTTTTGGGGGCAGAGCTAATTGTGGGAGATACGGGCGATCGCCCGCTATTGGATCGCATTTTTGCCACCCACAACATTACGGCAGTGATGCACTTTGCCGCCTACGCCTACGTGGGCGAGTCGGTACACGATCCTGCCAAGTACTATCGCAACAACGTCGTTGGCACCCTTACCCTCCTTGAAGCCATGCTCGCTGCGGATGTGCGGCAATTTGTGTTTTCATCCACCTGCGCCACCTATGGCATCCCCCAGGAGGTGCCGATTCCCGAGACCCATCCCCAGTCCCCAATCAACCCCTATGGGGCTTCCAAGTTGATGGTGGAGCGCATCCTAGCTGACCTTTCTGCCATTGGGGCCCTGCGCTATGTTAGTTTTCGCTACTTCAATGCCGCCGGAGCCGAACCCGATGGCAGCCTCGGCGAAGACCACCATCCCGAAACCCATCTGATCCCGTTGGTCTTGCTCACAGCCCTAGGACTGCGCCCAGCGATCACGATTTTTGGCACCGACTACCCTACCCCCGACGGCACCTGTATCCGTGACTACATTCACGTTTCCGATCTCGCCACTGCCCATGTCCTGGGGCTGAAGTATCTCCTTGACGGCCACCCCAGCGATGTTTTTAATTTGGGTAACGGCCTAGGGTTCTCGGTGCAGCAGGTCGTTGAAATGGCTCGCCGGGTAACCCAGCGTCCTATTCCGGTTATTTTGGGCGATCGCCGAGCTGGCGACCCGCCTGCCCTGGTCGGCAGTAGTGCCAAAGCCCGGGAGCGGCTTCACTGGCAACCCCAATATGCCGATTTAGAAACCATTCTCACCCACGCATGGCAGTGGCACCAACACCGTCATGGCTAGGAATCCCTTCCAGCAAGTAGGCAACTCCCTTTACCGGGCAGCGCAATGGATCAGGCGTACCCCAGAGCGGGCGATCGCCAAAGCCTACCGAGGGGCGGTGAACATTAAAAGAATAGAGGACGAATATTTCGATGGCGGGATAATTCGCGATACCAGCGGTTACAGTGCCAGCGCCTTCAGCCTATTCCGGCAGCAATTGCAAAAAAACCTCCAAATCATCGACATCAGTCTGGCCGAATATCGCCTCAGTGCTCGCCTGCCCAGCCTGCTGCCGACCGAGGCGATCGGCAGCACTCAAAAACCCCTTGGCAATCCAGTGCAAAACAATGGCAGCAGCCCCAGTCTTGCCCAGCAGCTTGCTTTTATTGACTTCATCCTTGCCCGCTATCGACTCACGCCCCCACCCTCCACCAGCACCCCGACACCCCTCCTTGACCTCAATGCCATTACCCCGACCCAGCGTCCCGAAAACCAGAAATATACGCTTCTGGCCCCTCCCACTGCCCGCCCCCAAACCCCCAGCGTCGTTCCAATTGAAAAAACGATTGTTCCCAGTTCATTTTTTCGTGCCATTGATCGCATTCGCCGCAACCTTGGAAAAGACTATGGCACCTATGAGCAAGATGTTGTCGAAGAGTTGCAGCAGTCACGGCAGCGCATCAAAATTGCCCTTCGCTTTTTTGTGATTTTGCTGGGTGTTGTCATTAGCGTGCAGATTATCACTAAGAACCTGATTGTTTCGCCCCTATTACAGCAGGTATTGCTAAGCGAAAACACCGAAATAAAATTCAGCCCTAGTCAGGAAGAGCAAGCCTTTCGGGAATTTCAGCGCGTGCGAGAGCGCCTAGAATTTGAGCGCTTAGCTGCCTTCAAAGTCCTAACCAATGAAGAGTTTGAACGTCAACTGGAAACCGAAGCACGCAAAATTTTACAGCGCTACAATCAACGGAGCCTTGAGGGAATCAGTAATTTGCTCGCCGATGGGGTAGCCGGGTTAGTATGTGCTGCCATCCTCAGTTCTTGGCGCAATCAAATGCGCGTGATCAAAGAATTCCTAGATGAAACTCTATATAGTTTGAATGACACTTCCAAGGCCTTCGTCATCATTGTGTTTACAGACACCTTTGTTGGCTATCACTCTAGCGATGGCTGGGATGCGTTGCTGATTGTTTTATTTGCCCATTTTGGCATCCAAGAAAACCAGTTACTGACCCGTACTTTTATTGCCACCGTACCGGTTTTTTTAGATGGACTGTTCAAGTTTTGGATTTTCCAATATCTACGCCAGTCATCCCCTAGTACTGCCGCTATTTTCTCGGAGATGAATCAATAGGTTCAAAGCATGGTGCTCAACGGTAATCGTCTAGGAACAGGTCTTTTGGGCTGGAAATTCCTGAAGTCATAAAGCGATAACATTTAAAGCTTTTTAAGCCTATGTTGCCAATGGGTTCAACTTCTCAAAGCAGGCGAAGCCGCTCCCAACCTAGGCATCCATGTGTCGATCATCCGCCAGAAGTTGCTCTACCATTTCCCGTCCTTCGGTTTTCAGGTACTCCAAAAAAGTTTTGGCAATGATTGAAAGCTGTTTTCCTGCTAAATGCACCACATACCAATGGCAACAAATAGGAAACCCCTGGACATCCAAGATCATGAGTTGGCAGTTTTTGCCCTCAAGGGCCACGGTATGCTGCGATAGGACAGAAATACCCAAGCCTCCGGAAATGGCCTGCTTGATTGCCTCATTACTGGCTAGTTCCAGTTTGATTCGGACGCTAATTTTGTGGGCATCAAAAAGTTTTTGTACCTCCTTGCGAGTGCCAGAACCAACTTCGCGCATGATGAACGGCTCATTAGAAAGGCGCTGAATCGGAATGTTTTTTTCGTGCGCCAAGGGGTGGTGTTGGCTAGCCAACACCACTAAGGGATTGGCAAGAAAAGGATAACTGCACACATCGGGCTCGGTGGGGACTTGGCTGAGGATGTACAGGTCATCACGGTTTTCGTGAATACGGTCTAAAATGCCGCTGTGGTTGGTGACCTCTAGGTGAATGTCAATTCCGGGATAGCGCTGACAAAAGGGCCCGAGAAGGCGGGGAATAACATACTTGGCGGTGGTAACCACGGCGACGCGCAACTGCCCCTGCTTCAATCCTTTCATGTCAGCGATCGCCATTTCAAATTGGCTGAGGCGCTCAAAAATTTCCTGACACGTGGCATAGAGTTCCTTGCCGGCCCCGGTGAGGTAGAGTTTCTTACCGACCTGCTCAAACAGGGGCAGACCCACCGCCTTAGTGAGTTGTTTGATCTGCATTGAAACCGTGGGCTGGGTCAGATAAAGCTCTTCGGCGGCCCGGGTGTAGCTACCATGGCGGGCGGCGACTTCAAATACCTGGAGTTGATGCAACGTTACATGGTCGTAAAGATGCGAATCTCCGAGACGCTTGCTCATAAACTAGGCGTGGACACTATTAAGTATAGAAACAAATCTAGCATGTATCGCTAAAAGATAGTCTAAAGATTATGATTAAAGGAGTAGGCTCGGATCTCTTCTCCTCGGTGGCGATCGCAATAGGCTGGTGCTTGGTAGCCTTGGATACTTCCAGATGGGTTGACCTATGGCTCCTTGGATAGGAGTGCAGTCCCTCAAAGTTCCCCAACATCCATGAACCTATCGACCCTAATTTTGTATTCCCTTGCTGCTGGGATTGCCTTCGGCTCCGTGCTTAACGCCCAGTTTCCTCAGTGGGTCACATTTTGGGACGGTATGCTTCTATCCCCCATTGGTGCTGCTTTTTTGCGCCTGATTCAGTTTGTGGTGGTGCCGATTGTATTTTCTTCCCTGGTTTTGGGATTGACCCGAGTGCAGGGGGCGGGCGCAATTGGACGCTATGCCCTCAAGTTGCTGCTCTGCTTTGTTTTGACCAGTGCGATCGCCCTAGGGGTGGGAATGCTCACGGCAGTGGTGCTCCAGCCCGGGGCTGGGGTAACAGGATTTGTGGCGGCGAGAACCGGAACCATGACAGAGCCACCTTCTTTGGTGTATTGGCTCGTGGGCTTAATTCCGGTAAATCCCCTGGAGGCTTTAGGGACAGGAAACTTATTGCAAATCATTTTTACGGCAATTTTGTTAGGAATCGGAGTGCAGCGGGCGCGGGAATCGGCCCGGCCTTTTCTGGACTGGGTTGAAAGTGTCTATGTGATCAGTGAAAAGACCCTCTCGGCCATTCTTTACGTCGCGCCAGTGGGGGTTTTCGCCTTGATTGCGTCGGTGATGTCCACCCAGGGACTGACGGTAATCAGCAAGTTGCTGTTGTATATCCTCGGGCTGGCGATCGCCTCTGGAGTAATGATCCTCGTAGATCTTGTGATTCTGTGGGCGCTTAGGGCAGAGCCGCGGCGGTTGCTGTATTGCCTTAGGGAGTCCCTGTCCCTGGGCTTTGGTACCGCTAGCTCCAATGCTGCACTGCCGATGGTGCTCCAAGATTTGGAGGAGCGGTATGGTTTGTCGCCTGAAATTGTCCGCTTTGCTATTCCCCTGGGAACCGCACTGAAACGGGACGGGGCGGCTCTGCTGCAAGGGTTTAACGCCCTTTTCGTCACCCAGATCTATCAGATTCCCCCCACGCCCTCCCTGCTGTTGGCGATCGCCGTGAGCAGCTTACTGGTTTCATTTAGCACCCCCGGTGTTCCCGGTGCCGCCCTGATCACCATGGCCACTGTCCTCTCCGCTTCGGGGCTCCCCCTTGAGGCGATCGCCCTAGTCGCTGGCATCGACCGCATCACCGATGGACTCAAAACCGTAGTGAATATTCTTGGCAATAGCACCAATGCCATCCTGCTCAGCCGTTGGGAATCGGTTCCCCAAGCCCCAGTTGCCGAGCCATCCCCCGGTTCCTAGGAGATTTTTTCCACTTCCGTAGCCCGCGATCGCCCCAGTTGCCAACTCAGCAAAATCACCGGCACCATTCCCACCAGCAAAATTGCCAAAGCTGGAGCCGCCGCCTCGGCCAAGCGTTCATCCGCCGCATACTCGTAGACCCGCACTGCTAGGGTTTCAAAATTAAAGGGGCGCATGACGATCGTAGCGGGCAGCTCCTTCATCACATCGACAAACAACAACAAAGAGGCGCTCAGCATACCGCCGGTCATGAGCGGGGCATGGATGCGGATCAGAATGCTGCCTATGGGGTGCCCCAAACTGCGCGCCGCTTCATCGAGATCGGGCTTAATTTTAGTCAGACTAGCCTCGACGGTACCTAGGGAGACCGCCAAAAACCGCACCGTATAGGCAAAGATTAGAGCTAAAATGCTGCCACTCAGCAAAAGCTGTCCTCCAGTCGCAGTCCCCAAGACCTGGTCTACATAACCAAGGGGCTGCATGATCCCCACCGCAATCACAGCACCGGGAATGGCGTAGCCCATGGCAGCGATTCTGACTGAAAGCGCCACACCCCAAGTGCCACTCAGCCGTTGTCCATAGGCCAAAACCATCGCGAGCACCATCCCCAGCAGTGCACTTAGGACAGCTAGGCTAAAGCTATGCCAGCTTAAACGCCAAAAATCCTCACCAAAATTAGTTACGGCATTTTGAAAGCAGAGATAGAGCAATTCCGCAACGGGAACACCAAAACCTAGCAGCACTAACAGCCCGCAAAAAATAGTTGCACCATATCCCCGCCACCCTCCCAGACGATGGCGGCTCAGGGTGCGGCAGCGCCCCCCTTTTTGATAGAACTT
Source organism: Oscillatoriales cyanobacterium SM2_2_1 (assembly GCA_012031145.1). Classification (GTDB taxonomy): domain Bacteria; phylum Cyanobacteriota; class Cyanobacteriia; order Pseudanabaenales; family Pseudanabaenaceae; genus UBA999. The sequence goes on from JAAUUH010000048.1 coordinate 14,276, forward strand.
TGCCTGTCGCCGCGACCACTGCTCTAGGGCGATCAGCAGCAGGGCTCCTAGGGTCAATATGGCCGCCAGCTTCACGGCCGCTGGGCGCTCATCGAAGCCGAACCAAGTCCGGTAAATGCCGACGGTGAAGGTATCAACCCCAAAAAACTGCACTGTGCCATAGTCATTTAGGGTTTCCATGAGGGCAAGGGCACAACCGGCAATGATGTTGGGGCGCGCCAAGGGTAGGGCGACTCGGAAAAAGCTGCGCCACGGGGTGCACCCCAAACTCCGGCTGGCTTCGAGGGTGCAGGTGGATTGCTCCAAAAAGGCCGTACGGGCCAGAAGGTACACATAGGGGTACAGCACCAAAACGAACATGGCGATCGCCCCACCCAAGGAACGAATCGGCGGAAACCAGTAGTCATTGACGCTGCTCCAGCCAAACCACTGCCGCCCTTGGGTTTGCACAGGGCCGTAATATTCCAAAAGCTCCGTGTAAACATAGGCCAAGATGTAGGACGGGGCCGCCAAGGGGAGGATCAAAAGCCACTCCCACAGCCGCCGCCCCGGAAAGGCACAGGCCGTCACCAGCCATGCTGCCGCCGTTCCCACTCCCAATACCCCTGCGCCAACGCCCAAAAATAGCCACAGGGAGTTCAGGACATAATCGGCAAAAACGGTGCTCAGCAGATGCTGCCACAGTTCCCCAGCGCCATCGTGCCACACCCCGGACACCACCACCAAAATTGGCGAAGCCACAATTAGGGCGATCGCCAGAACCAAAGGCAAAAAGATAATAGAACTAGCCAAAACCCCACCGATCCGAAATCACCATACCCACATGCACAGCTAATGAAAAATTATATCAATAGGCTGAGGTTTAGCGCCCTGCCACTTTAAGTTCTCAGTGGGGGACGGGGAGCATGGCTAGGGGTGAATTTGGGCCATGATCGCACTGAGTCGGTCATAGTCCTCCTTGAGGAAGAGGCTGAGCTTACGTCCGGCAGCAACCAGCCATGGGCGATCGCACTGCCGAATTTGATACACGTCCCTCAGTACGGCAGCAACCAGTTCATCCACTGGCGCGCCATTGACGTGAAGCAGGGTACGCAAAAAGTGCAGATCCTCGGTAAATTCGACGATCTCCTGGGGGTCGCAGCCGTAGACGGCTTGATGCATCTGGGGTGGGCGGGCAGGAAGGTGCTGGTATTGATGGGTGCGATCGCCAAAACCAACCAGGGCCACCCGCACTTCGGTTTTGAGCATGGCAAAGATTTGGGGCTGCTGTAGGCGCAGCTCGTCGAGGGAGAGTCCTAGGGCAACGGCTCGGTGGATAGAGTCGATGGGAACCGTAACGACATGGGCCACAACGCCGTAGAGGGTGACGGGGTTATCCTCGGCGGGTAGGGTTTTGACCCAACTGCCAAAGGGGGGGACATAGGGAAACCTCAGGGTGTCCGGCTCAAGGCACTGGGCAGTAAATTCGCTGGTAGCGGAAGCAATGACTTCGGCGAAGGGGAGCATAGGGTGCGGCTAGGGGCAGTTTCTAGTAAACTTTTAGCACTCTAGGGCAGGGATGGAGCGCAGTCGAGATGCCAAGGGCGGCGGTTTTGGGATTGGGGATTTCGGGGCTAGCGGCAGCCCGGCTTTTACAGCAGCGGGGCTGGCAGGTTGGGCTGTATGACGCTGGCGATGGAGCGGCACTGCACCAGCGGGCGGCGGCCCTCAGGAAAGAGGGGTTTGGCATTACCCTAGGGGCACTGTATCCCCCAGAACGCCCGGACTTAGCCGTGGTGAGTCCAGGCATCCCCTGGGATCATCCCGTGCTTCAGACATTACGCGATCGCGGCGTGGAAGTCATTGGCGAAGTGGAACTGGCTTACCGCCATCTGCCGTGCCCATGGGTGGGCATTACGGGCACCAATGGTAAAACGACCACCACAGCACTGACAGCGGCAATTTTTCAGTCGGCGGGTTTGCAGGCTCCCTCCTGCGGCAACATTGGCACCCCTACCTGTGCATTGGCATTGCAGCACCCTGCTCCCGACTGGGCGATCGCCGAGCTGAGCAGCTATCAAATCGAGGGCATTGTGGATCTGAGTCCCCAAATCGGCATCTGGACCACCTTGACTCCCGACCACCTAGAGCGACACGGCACCCTAGAACGCTATTACACCGTCAAAGCCCGGCTTCTGCACGCGGCAAAGTTGCCCATTTTGAATGGCGATGATCCCTTTCTGGCGCACCATGGCCCCGGCTGGTTTCCCCACGCCCTCTGGACCAGCACCGATGGCAGTAATCCGCGGGCAATCGCCCATGGAGCCGTCATTCGCGATCGCGCTGTTTATTTTGCTGGCGAAAAAATTCTTACCCTCAATACCTTTAATTTGCTGGGTGATCATAACCGCCAGAACCTCTTGCTAGCGGTGGCGGCGGCCTGTAAAGCCGGCATTGCCCCAGCGGCGATCGCCCAAGCTGTGTCAGCCTTCCGTGGCGTACCCCACCGCCTAGAGCAACTGGGCACCTGTCAGCAGATCACTTGGATTAATGACAGTAAGGCCACCAACTACGATGCGGCGGAAGTCGCGCTGCGCTCAGTTTCAGCTCCCGTGATTCTCATCGCTGGCGGCCGGGCCAAGGCAGGGGATCCCGGGCCATGGTTAGCCCAAATTCGCGCCCAAGTTGTGCATACCATTCTCTTTGGCGAGGCAGCACCATTTTTTGCCCAATTATTGACAGAATGCGGTTCCCTGCCGTACAACAGCGTGGATACCCTTGCCTCTGCCGTGGAAGGCGCGTGGGAACACGCCCAGCAGTTTGCCCCAGCAACGATTTTATTTTCCCCCGCTTGTGCCAGTTTTGACCAGTTTGCCAATTTTGAGCAGCGTGGTGATTCCTTCCGGAGCCTATGTCAGCCCTACCTCGTCCCATCCCAATAAAAAAGCAACCGCGCTCCCGTCTTTGGGCAGTGTGGCTGGTTCTGATGGCGGCATGTGTCCTCTTGTTATTGCGGCTTTTGTCCTTGCAAGTCTTAGATAGTAAGGAACTGCAAGCCAAGGCCCTAGAACAACAGGAAATCAAGCTTAATCCCTTCCTGTCCCGTCGAACTATTGTGGATCGGGAGGGTCGGGTCGTAGCTATTGATCGGGAGGTCTATAGCCTCTGGGCCTATCCAACACTAATTCAAGACACTCTTGAGTCCAATTACATCATTGAGCAATTGTCGCCAATTCTGCGCCAGCCACGCCCAGACTGGCAGGAAAAACTGCGGGGCAAGGTGGGGTTTCGGATTGAACGCTGGCTCACCCCCTCGGAAGCCGATCGCCTTGCCACCCGGTTGCGCACCATGGATCCCCAAAAATGGCACACCGGCAGCGTGGAGCTAGTGGTCGAGCGCGTGCGTAATTATCCGCAAAAAGAACTGTTGGCCACGGTTAGCGGTTTTGTCAATGCCGATCACATCGGGCAAAATGGCGTTGAGAGCACCTACGAGTTCCTGGTCAAACCCCGGCCTTCGGATGCCGCCGATAAGGCCAAAAAGGACGGACGCGGGCTACTACTGCCCAATACGGTGCCCAAGGGCGTCATTCAGGTTGATCAAAACAAGCTGCAACTTACCATTAGCGCCAGGCTCCAACGCAGTGTTCGCAAAGTGCTCCAACAACGAATGAAGGACTACAGCGCCCGCCAAGGAATCGTCCTAGTCATGGATGTTCGCAACGGCGAACTTTTGGCGATGGTGAAGGAGCCGAGCTATGACCCAAACCGATTTTATGCTTACAAGCAGGCAGATCAGGATCGCCTCTTCCGCAATGCCACCATTACTGACCTCTTCGAACCGGGTTCTACTTTTAAGCCAATCAACGTGGCGATCGCCCTCGAAGCCGGAGTCATTCAGCCCGATACGGTACTCTACGACGAAGGCACCCTCGACCTTGGCGGCGGCCATGTGATCGAAAACTTTGATCTCAGCGGCGGCAACCTTAGCATCCAGCAAATTATTGAGCGCTCCAGTAATGTGGGCATGATTCACATCATCGAGCGGATGGATCCAAAGGTTTATTACAACTGGCTCGAGCAAATTGGTTTGGGCGATCGCACTGGGATCGATCTGCCCGGTGAACAGCGCGGCATTCTCAAAACCCTGGAAGAATTTACCCTCAGCCGCAGCGACACGGCCACCGTCGCCTTTGGTAATGGGGTGAGCCTCACTCCCCTGCAACTGCTCCAACTCCATGGCGCATTGGCCAACGATGGCAAGTTGGTGACGCCCCGTGTGGTGCGGGGACTGATCAATGAAGCAGGTGAAGATATTCCCGTTCTGGAACCCCGCAGTACCCGGCAGATTTTTCGGCAGCCACGGCTAGACGGGTTGTAGAAATGATGGTCAGCGTCGTGGAGAGCGGTACCGGCAAAAATGCCCGTATCCCCGGCTATCGCCTTGCCGGTAAAACCGGCACCGCTGAACAACCCAATCTCACCAAGGTCACCAGTTTTGTGGGGATTTTTCCCGCCCGACAGCCTCGCTACGTCACCCTAGCGGTAATCTACGAACCCAGTGGTGCTGATGCCTTTGGTGGCACCGTGGCCGCACCCGTCGTTAAGTCAGTGATTGAGGAACTCATCGTCATGGACGGCATCTCCCCTAGCCACCGAGAGGAGGTGGGTTCTTCGGAAATTCTAGCGCCAGTGGAGCAAGCGCCAGAGGAGCAGGCGCCAGAGACACAAAAACCGGCGGCTACCGATCCCTAGCCTAGAGCAAATCCGAGACCTTAAGGGTAAGGGGCAACCGTACGGTTACGGTTGTGCCGTCCTTTAGGGCGCTTTCTGCCCGAATGCTACCTTGGTGCAGTTCAATGATTCGACTGGCGATCGCCAAGCCCAAGCCGATTCCGGGCGTTCCCGGCACACTATCGGCATTGCTGGCACGGTAAAACCGCTCAAAGATTTTGGGGATCTCCGCCTCAGGAATGCCAATACCCTGATCGCGCAGGTGGATCAATAAATCCTGATCGGCTCGCTCCACGATCACGGCGATCGCCCCGCCCTTGGGAGAAAACCGCACACAGTTGCGAAAAATATGGGTGAGTGCCTGAACCAACAGGGCAGGATCGCACAGCAAATGGCAGGAGCCGGACTCCTTGGCATGGATCGTCAGGGTGTGCTCCGGGGTCAGCAGGGTGCGCCACTGGACTTCCAATTCCTGGCAAAATCCGGCAATTTCAATCGAAGTTGGGTGTACCTCAACACCACCGACATGAAAGTTGTTCAGCACCAGAGCCCCATCCAGAATCTGGGTAATCCGGTCGATATTTTGGCGAATCCGGTTAAATTTGCCCGATCGCACCTCCGCGGTCAAGTGCTCATACTTCAGTTCCATCTGCTCGGCGGTTAGCAAAATCAGCGATAGGGGCGTACGGAACTCATGGGAGAGGGTGCTGATCAGGCGGGACTTCATGTCACTAATTTCTTGCTCCCGCTCCAACATCAGGCGCACTTTTTGCTCGGCTTTTTTCCGTTCCTCAACCTCTACCCGCAACTGACTGGTACGCTCCTGAACCCGCCGCTCCAACTCCCGATAGAGATTGGTTTGCTGCAGCAGGCGGTCTACCCGCTTCAAGAGGACTGCCCAGTGGATCGGCTTGGTAATGTAATCGGTGGCCCCGGCAGCAAAGGCCTGGTCAACGGAAGATGTATCCTCTAGCCCCGTTATCATTAAAACTGGCGCATGATAGGGTTCCGGTAGCCGCTGAATCTGGGCGCAGGCATCAAAACCATCCATATTCGGCATCATCGCATCCATGAGCACCATATCGGGGACGAAGGCTTGGTATTGCTGGAGGCATTCCTGTCCGTCCGCTGCTTCAATGACTTCGTAGCCTGCACGCTCCATCACCCGGCGCAATTGCAGGCGAATCATTTTTTCATCGTCAACGACGAGTATGCGGGGGGAAGAGACGGTCATATTGGTGATCGAGGGCTTGAGCAGAGAGGCGCAATTCTTGGGTTAGGGTGCCCAAAAGCTGCCGTGTTTGGCGGTGAGCCGCAGAATCTTCAGCCAAATCCTGAATAAGTTCCTCTAGCTTACGACAGATAGCCTCAAGGGCGATCGCCCCGACGGAGGCACTATTGGACTTGAGGCGGTGGGTCAGGCGACCAAGGGTGGCATAATCTCGCTCCTGAAATGCCTGCTCCATGGCGGGGATGAGTTCCTGGGTGCTACCGAGAAAGGTGGCAATCACTTCGGCAATGAACGTATGATCGCCGCCGCTAACAGCCAACAATTCTGTGAGGATGTGCTCATTTAAGCGGGGGGCATCTGGGGGCAGAACCGGTTCGGGCAATCTCAGACTGGGCTGGGGTTGGTAATGACTGATGACTGCGGCTAGTTCCTCCATCCGCAGGGGCTTAAACAAAACCCGATCCATGCCTGCGGCCAAACAGCGATCGCGATCCTCCGGCAGGGCGGAAGCAGTCACCGCCACAATGGGAATAGTTTTACCCATCAGCGACCGGATCTGGCGAGTGGCGGTCAACCCATCCATGACCGGCATATTGACATCCATCAAGACGAGATCAAATTCTGCTTCCTCTAGGGCATCGAGGGCCCCCTGGCCGTCCCGGGCAACTGTCGCTGTGCAGGACAGTTTCTCCAGCATCATCAGTGTAATCTTTTGATTGAGGTCATTGTCTTCGGCTAGAAGCACCCTTAGGGGAATCAGGGGTCGAGACGGTGAATTCATGGCAACCGCAACGGGTAAATGGGGACTGGCAGTGGAGTTGCAAAGAATTGTAAACTGAACTACACAACCACCCTGTAGTGTAAGTAACACGTCCTCGGCGCGGGGCTGCCAGTCGGCAGGGGGGTGCCCAACCACGGTTGAACCGCTCTGGGCCCACAGAGTTCCCCCTAGGCGCTGCACCAAGTTCTTGGCGATCGCCAAACTCAATGCCACTCCCTCCCGCGATCGCAGGTGGGTCGGCACCGAAGGGATCGAATACCTCGGCTAACAGGGTTGGGGCAATACCCGCACTGGTGTCGCGTACTGTCACCATGAGGCGCTCCGGCGCGATAGGGCTCTAGTCGGTAGGGCAATG
>JAAUUH010000049.1 GCA_012031145.1 Oscillatoriales cyanobacterium SM2_2_1
GGGTGGCAATAAATTGCTCAGACTGCACAACATCCCCCCGAACCGCAACAGGGTCATACACCCGCCCCCCCGTTTGCCTTCCGACCCGGCAAACTGACCCAGAAAATACTCATACACCCGCCCCAACACATCCCTGGCGGCATCCTGCGCCTGCCCCAGGGCAATGTTAGAAATCAGGTCGATTAACTCCCCCAGCATCACCGCATTCAAGGCTGGACGGGCGTATTCCTTCGGCAAAACCCCCTTGAGCGAAGCATTCTCCTTTTCGATCGCTAGCATCGCCTCATCAATCAGCTTGCCGATCGTCGGCTGCTTGGCATTGGCTTGCAGGTGCGACCACCGCGCCGCCTGGGGCACCCAAAACACATTCTCCGCCGCGTACTCATCCGGATCTTCCACCCCTTCCGGGTATTCCTCCGCTAGCTCTCGCTGTCGAGTCTCAAAGCGATCAGAAATATGCTTTAAAAAGATTAGCCCCAAGGCAACGTGCTTGTAATCCGACGGCTCCATGTTGCCCCGTAACTTGTCCGCCGTTTTGAAGAGTTCGGCTTCGTAACCAAGGTGGGCACCGTTATTGATCTGGGATGGGGCTGGTTTTGGCATAGGGGTGTAGGGCGATCGCCTGAGGCAAGCTGCGGAATGTTTACCAAAGAGCCATTATAGGGAAGGCCAATCGAGCTCCTTAACTAATCTTTAACTAATCTTTGGTCATTGCAAGACAAAACTCCGTTCAATAGCCTGTCCCCCTAGGCTAGATGGAAAAACAAACAATCAATTTCATTTTTCTATCCCGAAGCCAAAAAGTATGATTGAGATTCCCTTGTAAATGGCGGTGATTTCCTCTCCGGATTTGAAATAGCATCGCATTATGGTTGAACCATTCCCAGTTCCACTATTTCTTGAGATGTTCTGCTGGCATCTAAAGTGCGATCGCAGAAGTTCCTGATGGCACAGTGGAAGTTCCTAGCGACACTGTTTCCGAAGCAGGGCACTGCGGGGAATAACACGGTTAATTTCGTCGAGGGTGGTGACGCCATTGGCTACTTTTTCGAGGGCCGCTTGGCGAAAGGAAAAGAAACCGGAGCCATTTTCATTGAGGTACTGATTGAGTTGGGTGATGGTGCCCTCGTAAATCAGCGTCCGAAAGGTATCATTGATATCAATCAATTCAACGACGGCTTCGCGACCGAGATAGCCAGATTGGAAGCAGCGATCGCACCCCCGGCCTTTCTGCCAACGATCAAAATTCATCCTAGAGCCATCTAGACGGAGCGATCGCAATTCCTGCTCACTGGGGTGGTGGGGTTCAGCACAGTGGGGACACACCTTGCGCACGAGGCGCTGGGCGACTACGCCGAGGAGGGCATCGCTGATGATCCCAGGGTCGGGGCCAAGGTCTTTGAGGCGAGGAATAGCGCTCACGGCATCGTTGGTGTGCATGGTAGAAAGAACCAAGTGCCCAGTGAGGGCAGCACGGACGACGGTTTCGGCCGTCTCCGGATCTCGGACTTCGCCGACCATAACAATGTCGGGGTCTTGGCGCAAGATCGCCCGCAGACCGGCGGCGAAGGTCATGCCCGCCAGTTCGTTGACCTGGGTTTGGGTAATGCTCGGCAGGACGTATTCAACTGGGTCTTCAATGGTGACCACATTCACGTGTTCGGTGGCAATTTTTTGAAGACTGGTATAAAGGGTGCTGGTTTTACCGGAGCCAGTGGGGCCGGTCATGATGATCAGCCCCTGGGGTTGGTGCAGCCAGCCCTGGTAGATCTGGAGGGCGCGGGGGGAAAAGCCAAGGCCCTGCATGTGGTTAGAGAAGGGATTTTCGCGGGGCAAGAGCCGAATCACCGCCTTTTCACCGCCAACACAGGGCAATGTGCTGACCCGCAAGTCAAGATTGGATTGCGCCTGCATGTCATTGGCATAGGCCTTGCCGATGCGCCCATCCTGGGGGCGACGGCTGTCGGCAATATCCATGTCGCTCATAACTTTGAGGGCAACAATAATCGGGCGGCTGACCTCTAGGGGTAACACTTTAATTTCCCGCAACATGCCGTCGATACGATAGCGAACCCGCAATCCGGTCTGGGTTGGTTCTAGGTGAATGTCGCTGGCGCGGTGTTGCAGGGCCAGGGCGAGCAGGGTGTTGATGCGATGGGCTTGGTTGCCGGCCTGGGACAGATAAATCTCCATCATTTCCCGGATGTCGACCTGCTCCGTTTGACCGGTGAGGGGGTCAACGGTAGGGGCCGCGTGAATGTCTTTCATGGCGATCGCATGGCGATGGCGATACCAGACGCGGTAGGACTCGGGGGTGATTTTGTGGCAAATGGTGCGGGTATGGGTGCGATCGCCAATTTTTTGCAGGTCGTCGTCGGCAATATTTTTCGGAGAACCAATATGGAAGTAACCTTGCCATAGCAACAGCGGCACAAGGGGGAGGTCAGACAGCTCGGGGCTCTCGCCAAGTTGCAAAAAAAAGCGATCATCCAATTGGGGGTCTAATTGATCAACCCGCACCCAGCCTTTGTCATCAATTAGCTGGGTGATGGCCTCTTCGGGAGAGCGCAATTCTCCTTGCACTAGCCGCTTCCAGACCGAGGGTGTTTTCATAGGTGACATAGGTTTATGGATTTAGGGAGCACAAAATGTTTTACCGCAGCACCCATGCCCTCAATATATACGACAGTCCTAAGGGTGATCGCCTGGCAACCCAAATGGCTGTCGGACGCTATCTGGTCTTCGCTGGCAAGGGATCAAAGCCGGAACTAGATGCGGCAACAGCAGCCTCACCCATCATCTTGGTCGAAGACGACTATCCCGGTTGGCTCATAGACGGGGATCGGCAGTTCCTCCAATTGGGCGATCGCCCCCAGCCCAACCCGCTCCCCACGCCCCCCACTATCGCCCAACGGCTCTCTGGGGTGATTGGCTTCATTCGCTACGCCATGAACCTACCCCACCAATATCTGTGGGGGGGCGCCTTGGGCCCCAATTACGACTGCTCCGGACTGATTCAAACTGCTTTTGTATCCCAAGGAATTTGGCTGCCCCGGGATGCCTATCAGCAACAGAACTTTGTCACCCCGATCGCCCCTTCCGAACTTCAAGCTGGCGATTTGGTGTTTTTTGGCACGCCCGAGCGGATCACCCATGTGGGGCTGGCCTTGAATGAATACGAGTACCTCCACTGCTCCGGCAAGGACTACGGCCACAATGGTATTGCTAGGGGCGATCGCCGCGGGGGGAGCAGAGTTGACGACTTTTATGCCCATTCCTATCAAGCTGCTGGACGGGTGACGGCGGCCTATCAGTCCCAGACTTTAGTAGCCCCAGGTGGAGGGCGGGCAGCCAAAAACTAACTTTTCCATAACTTTTAGGGCGATGGGACTGCACCGTTCTCTGGGTATCATCTAGGGGATGAACTCCTGTCAAAACCAAAGAGAATTTAGGGCGTTCTAACATCGTCGCTAGGCAATAAAATATTTGCTGTTGGGGGAGGCGTCTAGCGATGGATCGTAGAAATTTTGTTTGTCAGTCCGATCAGTCGGACGCCCTACGGGCACTCATGCAACCCGTTGGTATTCACAGTTTTCGGAGTTTGGCCCATAAAAGTCAGTTATCCCGCCGGGTGATCGATAGCATTCGTCAGGGAAAAATTGCCCATTTACGCTACGAGGACTTGGTGCGCCTTAGCGATGTGCTCAAGGTCTCCCTCGTGGAACTGCTGCAACGCCTTGGCCTTAGCGATGGTGCCATCCCCGATCGCTGCCAGTGGCAGTTGCAGACGCTGCAGTATTTAGAGCCATTGCTACTCCAGTTTCCCACCCTCGCCCATGCGATTCAAAATAATCCCCAACTGCCCGCCAAGCCCCTAGTGCCCCTGTTCCAACCGATCGAAAAATTGCTACACCATTGGGGCATCACGGCGATCGCCCCAGTAGGGGCAACTGTCACCTACGATCCCGCCCTCCACGAACTCATGGACGGGCAATCCAATCCCGGAGACCCTGTTATGATTCGCTATGTGGGCTACTCCCAAGGAACCCAACTGCTCTATCGAGCCCGGGTCAGTCCTGCCCCGACTTCACAAAAAATTTAGTATGCCGTTTCCGTGTTTTACAATGGTGGTACCTAGGGCTAGTGCCTATTCTTTCTAAACTGTTGCTTCTTCACTCATCTGTGACGGAGGGGAGAGTAGGTTTTTCTTGGGATAGATGACCGAGTTTCGCCTCTGTTGCTATTCTGGGCGCTCTACTCCCGTGACGTACACACCAACCATTACCAATGACCATTAGTCTCCATCGCTCGTTGTCGAATTCTCCAGATCATGAACCCTCCCGTCCCATTTCTCAAGTGATTCGTGATCGCCTTGAGGCTGCCGGGGTTCCCTGCTTTGCCAATGACTCCATCGCCGACTACCTCACAGAGTGCGAGCGGGAGCAACTCAAGGAAGAAATTGAAGCCAAATTGCAAAGCTTGTTTGACTCCATGGTCATCGATACCGCTAATGACCACAACACCCGCGAAACCGCCCACCGGGTCGCCAAGATGTATGTTGATGAGGTCTTCAAGGGGCGGTACCACAAGATGCCCAAGGTCACTGATTTTCCCAATGCCAAGGAGTTGGATGAAATTTATACCCTTGGTCCAATTACAGTGCGTTCTGCCTGCTCCCATCACTTTGTGCCAATTGTGGGACAGGCTTGGATTGGCATTATTCCCAGCGATCGCGTGATCGGAATTTCCAAGTTTAACCGCATTGTGGACTGGGTGATGAGCCGTCCCCATATTCAAGAGGAGGCAGCGGTGATGGTGGCGGATCTCATCGAACAACTCATCAAGCCCAGGGGGTTGGCCTTTGTGATTCGGGCGCAGCACATGTGCATGACCTGGCGCGGCGTTAAAGAACCGGACACCAAGATGATCAATTCGATTGTGCGCGGAGAATTTCGCACCAACCCCAGTATGAAAAAGGAATTCTTTGATCTCATTCGGGCCCATGGATTTGATAGTTAGGGGGCTGCGTCGCAGCGTGATTAGCGCTTTGGTCATGGTGCTGTTGTGGCTTGGCTTGGCGGCAGCGGCCCAAGCCACCCTCACCGATGATCACTATGACGGCAATATTTTTGCCCTCTATGGCGGCAACGGTTCCCTAGTGCCCCCCCGAGTCACCTTGACCGAATCCCTGCAACTGGCGCGCCCAGCTTTGCTGGTCTTCTATGCCGATGACAGTGCTGACTGTAAGCGGTTTACGCCCGTGCTGAACCAAATGCAGGGGTTTTACCGTCGGCAGCTCAGCATCATTCCCATCGCCATTGATAGCCTTACCCCCGAAACTGAGGAAGGACGCTTCTATCGCGGTTTCATTCCCCAGACGGTGTTGGTGAATGCCACAGGACAGCAGGTTTTGATCAAATCGGTGCAGTGTCCTTGGAATCCCTCGATGGAGCTGTGCGGCAGGTGTTGGGGTTACCCAATGCTAACCCCGAGTTGCGGCTTCGCAGTGGCAGCCAGATCAATGAAATTAATCCCTAGTTGCCATCCCCCCACTCTTTCACCTGAGCGGTACCTGGCCACCGATTTACCCTGGCCAAGTAAGTCGATTGTTTAGGGGCTGTGATCATTGCGCTGTCCGATGCTTTCACGGCCAGGGGTTCAGCCTCTAGCCCACAAAATTTGACGGGCGCGGTAGCTTGAATTGACGACCCGCCTCGCCTACCCCAAGGAATATTGCCGCTGCCACACTTCGCTTGCGGCCCGGTGGAGCAGAGAATGGCGGTAAACTAAGGCCCGCACATCGGCGGCATAGCCACCACCGATGACACAGGCCACGGGATAGCCCAGGTGACAACAGGTGCTCAGCACTTGCATATCACGGCGAAAAAGCCCGGTGTCGGTGAGGGCTAGTTTGCCCAGATGGTCGCACACATGGGGATCAACACCGGCATCATAGAGGACGAGGTCGGGCTGGACGGCGCTGAGAATGTCGGGAAGGTGATGACCCAGGGTACGGAGGTAGGGATCATCTTCCATGCCCATGGGAAGGGAGACGTCGAGGTCGCTATGCTGCTTAATGGCGGGGAAGTTAGCGCCGCAGTGCATGGAAAAGGTGAACACTTCGGGGCGATCGCCAAAAATAACAGCGGTGCCATCTCCCTGATGCACATCCAAATCAACGATCAGAATTTTTTGCACCAATCCCTCGCGGAGGAGGACTTGGGCGGCGATCGCCAAATCATTAAAAATACAAAATCCGGAACCGTAGGCGGGAAAGGCATGGTGGGTTCCCCCAGCAGTGTTACAGGCTAGACCACACCCGAGGGCAAGGCGAGCCGTAAGAATGGTGCCCCCTACAGCCATGCACGTTCGCTCAGCAAGGGACGGTGACCAAGGCAGTCCAATCCGTCGTTGGGCCCTAGGATCTAGGGTTCCAGAGCAATAGGCAGTCACATACTGGGGGTCGTGAACAGACTCTAACCATTGTGGAGATGGCAATTGAGGTCGATGGATTTGGTCGAAGGAAATGACTCCATCCCGCAGTAGTAACTCCATCAATAGACGAAACTTAGCCATAGGAAAACGATGTCCATCGGGCAAATCCGCCCCATATTTAGGGTGATAAACCACGGGCAGATGCATAGAGCGCTAAGCGACCCCCGGGGGAACAACCGCTGGAGCGGGAGACTGTTCTGGCAACCAGTGGATCAGAGGCAGAGGCAGCAAGCTAGAGAGATTGGTAATCAGGATCAGGAGCCAAAGATTTGTAAAGTCCGTATCCGTCACCCCCAGCATATAGGTGAGTAGGGCCCCCAACTGGACCGAGCAAAGAGAGGAGACGTTCAACACTGACATGAGAAGGGCAAACAGGGTTGCCTCAATTCCCGGTGGGCACAGCCGCGCTGCCAGCACCAGAACCGGCATAAAGGCAATTCGACCAGCTACGGTCAAAATTAGGCTGTCGCCGAGGCTAAACCAGCGATCGCCAATGCCCAGCAGCCGATTGGTATGGGTGATCAATAGCAAGCTGGTAAGCCCAAGGATGACCGATAGCAGGGTCGTCCAGAAAAAAATGCGTCGTAGGGGCACATCCCGCAGGAAACGCTGGAAAATCCAAACCCCAAGAAGTCCGGCAATGTTGGTGAAAAACCGTACGACACCTAAAAATTCAGGATTGAACTGCAATTCGTTAGTGGTGAAGTAGAAAAACGCCGAGTCGGCGCTGGGTGTAGCCTGCCACAAAAACACAAAGGCGGCCGGTAGCCAGATGGTGCGGTTGCCCACGGCTTTACGGAGCGCACCAATTTGCTCACCCATGTTCAGCCCCAGGGTATGGGGCGATCTTCCAAATGGAGTAGCAGTAACTTGGGGATCGGCAATTGCCAGGGACGCCAATCCCGAAATTAGGGGAAGCGCTGCCGTAATCAGAAATACAGCCCGCACGCCAAAGTGCTCTAGCAGATAACCACTGAAGTAGGCTGAAACGATGCCGCCGATGGATACGGCTGCCCAGCCAAATGATTGCAAGGAACCCGCATCCCCCGCCGATTCTCGCCGCGCCCGCTGCACCACTAGCGCATCAATAATGGCATCGGAAAATGCCACTGCCAAAGAACCTAGGGCAATGGCCGCGATCGCCCCCACCGTCGTCGTCACCACTGTGCCCAGTAATAGCCAAGCCGTAATGCCCAGCAGACTGGATAGCATCAGGTAAGACCGCCGCCGATAGCCAAACAGGGGCACGCCATCGGAGATAAAGCCGTAGAGTGGCTTAACCATCCATGGAACCATGGCGATGCCCACCAACGAAGATACTTGGGCTGGCGACAATCCCAATTCATCCTTAAAGAAAAAGCTGATCGCAAGGTGGGATAATCCCAACGCTCCCTGGACTCCATAAATGGTGGCGATCGCCAGCAATTCGGAATCGAGCGGGCGGCCAAACCAGGGATAGCGAATCAGCATAGGGAGTGATTAAGATTTATTGCTGTCATTTTAGCCCTAGATCCAAGACTTCAGCCACATTCGCAGGAAGAACTGGGCTTCGGTCAGGGGCAACCCTAGCCAAATGGGCATGAAAAACAGGGTGGATAGTCCTATCCCCACACCCCCAAAAATTCCCACAAATCGCACCCAGTGCTGCTGCCGACTCCACAGCCAGCCAAGCCCCACGGCTAACAGCATGAACGCAAACACCACTGGACTCATGTAGTGGTAAACAAACAGACAGCGCTTCACTAAGAGCCAAGGCAAATAATTGGCGGCGTAGCCCAGGAGCAAATAGGCCGTCACACTCTCAAACTGCCGAATTTGTGCCAGTCCCCGTGCGGTAAACCACAGCACCGCAGCGATCGCAAGCCACCATAGCACCGGGTTTCCCATGCCATGGACATCCCACCACAGATTATTTTTAACCTCAAAAAAATAGCCCACCGGTCGCCAACTGATGGGCCAGGTCTGCATGGCTGAGCAGTAGGGGTGGATCGGCTGGTCGGGTGTGCCCACCGCCGCTGTCGAATTGTTCCAATAAACAATGTAGCGATTGGCTTGGACAAAATGGAACCCCAGGGCCTGCCACCAGTCCCAGCCGGTTGCCGTCGGCGACTCCCGCTTCATAACCATCAACACGTGGGGTAGCCACTGTCCCCCGTACACCGCCCCTGGTGCCACTCCCAGTAATAGCAACGACTCCCACCAGCGCAGTTCCCGCAATTTTTGCCATAGCCCCAGTCGCCCCTGCCACCAAGGCACAAGAGTCATGCCAAACAGCAACACCGTCAGCAACCAAAAGCCCAACCCATTCCACTTCACACTGGCACTAGCCCCCAGCATCAGCCCCGACAAAATCCCATAACCCGTTCTCACCCGATCCTTTGCCAGTAGCGCTGCCACTAAAAAAACCTGGGATGCCAGACCAAAGGTGACGAGGAAGATATTCATCAGCCCGAAGCGAGACTCCACCAAAAAAAGCCCATCTAGGGCCACAAAGATTGCGGCCATCGCGCCAATCCAGTAGCGTGCCGTTAGCCGATACATCAATCCCATGACCAATAGGGGGAGGGCAGCCCCCACCAAGGCTGTCATCAGGCGATAGCCGTAGTCGTTGGCACCAAAGAGCCAAATACCCAGCATAATCACGTACTTCCCGAGGGGAGGGTGGCCGTCAAGGGGGGCAGAGCCGCCCAAATATTCACTGGCAAATTTAGGAAAATGCACTTCATCAAACACCGGGTAGGGCTGACGATCTAAATCCCAGAGCCGCAGCCCTAGGGCCAAACCGTAAATGGCCCAAGCGGCGATCGCTAGCGGCATAACTCGGTGAACACATCCCCCACGATGGCAACAGCCCGTTCAATCTCGGTAGCGGTGACCACCAACGGTGGCACAAACCGCACTACTTTCGGACCCGCTGGCACCAGCAAAAGCCCCCGATCCATCGCTGCCTTGACCACATCCCGGGACTGAATTGATGAGGACTCGGGTAGCACCAGTCCCTGAATCAGCCCCCAGCCCCGCACTTCCTCGATTTCAAGGGGAACTTGCTCGGCGATCACCCTCAATCCATCCCGCAACTGTTGCCCCCGCTCCCGAGCATTGGCAATCAGGTTTTCTGTCACTAGGGTTTGGCAAACGGCTAGGGCCACCGCACAGGCAAAGGGGTTGCCACCAAAGGTACTGGCATGATCGCCAGGGCCAAATACATCACAGTTCTTGCGGCAGAGCATAGCTCCGATGGGAATGCCACCGCCCAATCCCTTAGCAGAAGTAAAAATATCCGGTTGCACACCGAGGTTTTCGTAGCCCCACAGTTTACCGCTGCGACCCATACCTACCTGAACTTCATCGAAGATCAACAGTGCTCCGTGCTGATCACACAACTCCCGTACCTTTTGGAAGTAGGCTCGGTCACCGGGTCGAACGCCGCCCTCTCCCTGGAGGGGTTCAAGCATAATTGCCGCCAAACGCCCCTGATACTGGCCCACGGCTGCCACCAGAGCTTCGGGATCGTTGTAGGGGATGTAATCAAAACCCCCAAGGAGGGGCGAAAAGTCCTTTTGGTACTTGGGCTGCCCCGTCGCTGTAATCGTGGCGATCGTCCGCCCATGGAAGCTGGCCATAGCCGTCAGCACCACGGGTTCGCTAATGCCATGAACGGTGTGGGCATATTTACGAGCCAGCTTTAGGGCAGCTTCGTTAGCTTCAGCCCCGGAGTTGCAGAAAAATACCTTGTCGGCGCAGGAGTTTTCCACCAGCCACTGGGCCAAGTCCCCCTGGGGCGCAAGGTAGTAGAGGTTGGAAACATGGTGCAGCTTTTGAATCTGCTCCGTTACGGCCTGCACCATGCGGGGATGGGCATGTCCCAGGGTGCACGTAGCTATCCCCGCCACAAAATCCAGATACTCTTTGCCCTCATTACTCCAAACCCGACTGCCAAGCCCCCGTTCCAGTACCAAAGGGAACCGTGCATAGGTACCCATTACGTATTGATCAAACTGTTCAATGTCACGGGAGGCGGCGGCAAGTACGGCAGTCATGGCAGGGGGAAATAAGGTTAATTTTCTTAAACTATAGGGCTTCCCCCATGAATTTGGGGGCAGTTGGAGGGCGATCGCCCATCAATGTCACGAAATCCTCAAACCATGATCGCCTCTAATCCTTCGGGGTCGAGAATGCACAGCACATCGCGCTCCGGATCACGACGAACCAGGTTTTTCTTCTCCAATTTCCCTAGGGAGCGGGTTACGGTTTCACGGGCTAAACCACTCATGCAACTGATTTCCCGGTGGGGTAGGTTGGGGATTTCAATGCCAACAGCACCGGGTACCCCCTGTCCTTCGGCGAGGAACAACAAGACATCGGCCACCCGGGCGGTGCTGTCTGCCTCCCTGAGGCGTAACCGCCGGTTGAGCTGGCGCAGACGCTTGGCAACAAGGCGGGCAAGGTGAATCCCGGCATTGGGCTCCGTCGCCAGTAGCTGCATGAAGTCGGGGGCAGGAAGGCTGGCGATCGTCGTCGGTGTCAGAGTGAGGACATCGGTGGAGCGGGGCACTTGGTCGAGGGGAGCCATTTCGCCAAACATTTCGCCGCTGCCAAGGATATTGAGGGTAATTTCTTTGCCATCGAGGTTGTAGGTACGGATCTTCACCCAGCCCTTAAGAACAAAATAGACGGAGTTACCCCAGTCGTTTTCCAGCAGAATCACCTGATCGGCGGGATGATCGCGGGATGACACATGGGCGATCGACCGCTGCACTGACAACTCACTCAGTCCGGCAAAAAAAGCAGCGGATGCCAGTTGCTTCTGCACTTCACTTAGCATAGGACTAGGTTACTGGAAGGGAATGGGGCTTAGGAACCGAAGGGTTGGATGAGGCGATGGAGCCGTGCTGCTAGATCTTTGATAATACCACCTTTGGCACTGTCCTCTGGGGGAATGACACTGGATTCGATTTCGGTAACGACTTCCTTGGGCAACTCCAAAAGACGCACAAGGCGCTGATAGGCCGCTGCCTCATCCATGTTGACAAGGGGTTCATCGGGGCGGCGGCGGCTGGCTTGAATGACCTGATAGACCAAACGCAGCACCAGTTTGCGTTCTTCTTCACTTGGCAGTTGGGGAATGAGTTCTTCGAGGGGTACGTTTTGTTCAAGGTATTCCCGTAGGCTGCGGCGCAGTGCCGGTTTGTCCGCTTCGGACTTAGCAAACAGTTCGGCAAATTCATCCAACATGATCCGGATTTCGTCGGCTTCAAGCTGACCGTCGGCCCAGGCCATGGCGGTGACGATGCGCAGGAAGTTCATCTCTTTGGGGCTAATGGCAGGGGGCAGCATAGGTACCTATCCTTATTCTTGTGGGTGTACTGGGGCAGTGGGGGCTCTGGATCAACTTAGGTGGCGGGGCTAGGCTTTAGCCACAATATCAGCGACTTGGGCGGCGGCAAGGTGGATTTCGACTTCCAGACGCTTGGCGTCGTCTCGGCAAAGGAGCACAAGACCGCCGTTCGTCTGGCGCACAGCGC
The DNA here is from genome assembly GCA_012031145.1 of Oscillatoriales cyanobacterium SM2_2_1. Taxonomy (GTDB): domain Bacteria; phylum Cyanobacteriota; class Cyanobacteriia; order Pseudanabaenales; family Pseudanabaenaceae; genus UBA999. The sequence goes on from JAAUUH010000049.1 coordinate 12,021, forward strand.
CTACTTGGGGGGCATCCATCCGGATGGTTTGATAGATAATCTTGGGCAAAGTGACCCGCAGTGTGTAGGTGCGGCTGGAGGAGGGAATGATATCGAGCTGCTGTTTGGTCAGGTCAAGCAGCAGTTCGTTAGCGGTGATGTTGCGCTCTTCCTTGATGGTTTCCTGTCGCCAATAAAGGGTGATGCCGCGCAGGCTAGTTTCAAGGAGGATAAGCTGTTGGTCGAAGGACTGGGTTTTCCAGTCGATTTCTTCGAGGCGGCCGCTCGCGGGGATGGGGCGTTGTTGCCACAGGACTTTTTCGTTACTAAGCTGGGCCCACCATTGGGCGATCTGGATCAGGTTGGGTTCATTATCGGGATCACTGCTGCCAAGTTGCCATGAAATCAGGGTAGCCATAGGTATTGCCGCAATGGAGCACCCATAGTTTGCCATATGCTGGTGGGTTAGCAGAGGTTTTAAGGTTTATTTACCTTGGGATCATCTCGGGACTGGGATGGGTTGGGGCGATCGCAGCGATCGGCAAACTCGCACAGTCGGCACGACTTGCTCCCGAGGGGAAGTTGGGGATACTGATTACTGGGGATGGCGGCGAGCAGCGCTCCGAGGTATTGCCCCAACTCCCGGTGATTGTGCTGATGCTGGGCGGCGCTGTAGGGAAGTGTGATGGCGGTGCCGAGGGCGGCAAACCAGTAGGTCATGTGTAGGGTATGGGGGGGGGTAGGCACTGGTTTCGGCCAGGAGGTAAAGGTAGAGACGGGTTTGCCAGTGGTGCTGCAGATGTTGGGCAGTGGGGGGGTGCTCATAGGTTTTCCAATCGATGATCTGGGCTTGGCGATCGCCCAAAATCAGGAGGTCATAGATGGCGGTGAGGAGAAAAGGAGGCTGGGCTAGGGTGCGGCGATGTTCGGCGATGCGATCGCCCGCAATCATGGCGGGGGGGGAGGCTTGAAACTGTTGCCACCAATGGTCGAGGTGTTGATCGCTAGCGGCCAGGGCATCAATGTTAAGTCCTAGGTGCTCTTGCTGCATCAAGAGGTGAAATTGCTGCCCCCGCTCTAAGCGCAGGTATTGATCGGGGTCGTTGGCGAGGGCGAGTTGCTCAAGGTAGAGGAGTTGAAACTTACGGCGGCAGGTATCCCAGGTGGTGAGCAGTCCTTGGGAGAGGGGAAAGAGCGTATCTTGAAGGTTAAGGGGGGATGGTGCGGCAATGTCCAATTCTTGTAGTACCATGACGGCAACTTTTCCTGCGGCAACCTATGGGTGCGTCTGTTAGCACGTTAGATAGCCTACCACGCCGCTTCCTAAAAGCTGTGAACCTCCGCCCTGAGGAGGCGGAGCGAACGGTATTGATGTTTTTGTTCTATGCCGCGACCTCCATTGGGGCAGTGTGGTTGGAGGGGGCCAGCTCGTCGCTGTTCGTGGGGTTATATGACGTCGAGAACCTGACATGGATCTACATGGCTACGGCAATCGGTGTCACGGGGCTGGGTGTGACCTATTCTTGGCTGCAAAAACACTTCCCGTTACGGCGCGTGATGTTGGGGATCTCGATTTTGCTGGCCCTACCGCTGCCAATGATGTGGCTATCCCTAGGTCAGCCCAATACAGTCGCCTATGGCGTAGCCCTATTTGCCATGCGGCTTTGGGTAGAGGCTGTCTATGTCCTCAGCAATATTAATAATGATATCGCGGCGAATCAGCTCTTCAATATTCGCGAGATCAAGCGCACGTTCCCGCTGATCAGCACGGGAATTATCGTCGCGGAAATAGCCAGCGGGTTTTCGCTGCCATTTTTAATTGGGGCGATTGGTATTGGCAATGTGACTTTAGCGGCGGGATTCATGCTGTTGGTGGGATCAGCGCTGTTGTTTTATTTGAGTACCCGATATCGGCAGGCCTTTCCCAATGCCGTCTACAGCGATGCGGAGGATGGGGAATTATCCACCAGTCAGATGCAGGGGAATCTGCGCCAGTATGTGGTGCTGCTGTTTGGCTTTTTTATTGCTGCCCAAATTTTGTTTTTTCTGATTGATTTTCAGTATTACGCCCAGCTTAAGGAACGATTGGTCACGGAAGAGGCGATCGCCAGTTTTGTCGGTATTTTTGGCGGCGTGATGGGGGTGTTTAAGCTGGGGCTACAGCTATTTGGCTCTAGCCGGTTAATCGAGCGGGTAGGACTTTTTTTGGCGGTGTTAGTGCCACCCCTAGGCATTGTTTTAGCCGGAAGCTTGGTGGTTGTGGCCCCCTTCGGTCTCCTGATTGGGTACGCCATTCTTAAGTTTTTTGATGAATTATTTCGCTTCACCATTTTTGCGACTACGGCCCCGACATTGTTTCAAGCCGTGCCCGATCAGTTTCGCAGTCAGATACAGTCCTTTGTGCGGGGGATTGCTGACCCAATGTCCGTGGGGGGCGCGGGCGTTTTAATCTGGCTGTTGCTGCAAGCCCTGCGGACAATTGGTCTCTCTGCGGATGCCTCTTCCCAGATTTTTGCGGGACTGATTGTGGTGGGCGGCGTGATCTGGATGGTGGATATTCTACTGCTGCGGCGTGGGTATATTGAACTACTGATCCAGAGCGTGGAGCGGGGGCAGTTGAGCCTGACGGAGGTGGATATTCGAGAGGTGCGGCGGGCAGTCACAGAGTCGCTGCTGCGGGCGGATCAACCCCTAGATCAATCGGTGTTCATTGAGTTGCTCACCCAAGTGGCACCCCAAACCGTGGGGGAGTCCCTCGCCCCCCTCCTGTCCCAGATGAGCGCCGACCTCCAGCGACAAAGTTTGGAGGCGATGTTGATTGCGCCGGATCCCAAGTATGTGCGCTATGTGGACGAGGTGTTGCGATCGCCCCGAACCACGCCGGAGGTGCAGGCCAACTGTTTGCGGTATATGCTGCTGTCCGATGCGGAACGTCAGGATGTATCTGGGCTGCGCCAATTTCTGGGCCATGAACAGCATCCGGTTATTCGCAGCACGGCCGTGGCGTTGATCATGCGGCTGGGATCGCCGGCCCAGATTGCGGAGGCGACCAACACGCTGCGGCAAATGCTGACCAGTCCCCATAAATCCGATCGCATTCTGGGCTGTCGCGCTCTGGCAGAGGCGACCTATATGCAATCGCTGCGGTTCTATGTTCCCCAGTTATTGCAGGATCCGTCGATTGAGGTGCGATCAGCCCTACTCCATGCGATCGCCGCCACCCGCACGGCGGAATATTTCCCGTCCCTGATTCGGGGCTTGCATTATAAGGCCACCAGTCGAGCGGCCTATGAGTCCTTGGTGAAGTTGGGGGATGATGCGGTGGATCTGCTAGTATCCCTGTCCCTCAATCCCAAAAGTCCGGAGTCGGTGCGCCTCAATGCCTGGCAGATTCTCGGCGAGATCGGCACACCCAGCGCCATTGCCATGTTGTCCAGTCATTTGCCCAAATCCTGGGGCAAGCAGCGACGCACGATTCTACGCACCTTGATTCGGATTCCTAAGGAGGTGGGTATTGAGTCGGTGTTGGAAACCATCGGGCGCTCGGGGGTCGAAAAGATGGTCAATCAAGAACTGATGGTTATGGGCGAGGCTTGGGCTGCAATCCTTGATTTACCGGAAGACCAAATCCCCTCGACGGAGGTGAGCCTGCTGTGTAATGCGTTAAATATTGAGGTGTCCGATTCCTTTGACCGCTTGTTTTTGTGTATGAAACTGCTCTATCCTGCCTCTGCCATCCAAGCGGCGGCGTTTAACATCGTATCGGCATCACGGAGCAATGTGGCCCGGGGAATCGAAATCCTAGACAATACGGTGGATCTGAGCACAAAACAAATTTTGCTTGCCATTATGGATCAACGCCCGATTACCGATAAGCTGCGGGTTCTGTCCTTGATTCATCCCTACGTGCCTACCTCTAGCCCCAAGCGTTTGCGGGCGCTGGTAGAGTTGCACTATTGCTTTGGGGACTGGCTATTGTCCTGCTGCTTCCATGTGGCGCGGGTGCAGTGGTGGAGCCTGCCCCCGGAACTGACATTGCAGTGCTTGGAGCACCCGGCGGTCTATGTGCGGGAGGCGGTGCTGGCCTATCTTCAAGTGGCTTCACCACGATCGCTAGAGCGGATGCTCCCAACCCTAGTCAACGACCCCCATCCGCTGCTAGCGGCCCAGGCCCGGGCGATCGCCCAATTTTTGCCGCCAACGGGAGAAAACCCCATGCTCACCAGCATTGACCGCTTGCTGTTGGTGCGGCGCGTACCTATTTTCAAGGAACTGCGCGATGACTTTTTAGTGCGGCTGGCCTCGATTATGAATGAAGTGACCTTTCCAGCGGCGAAGACTATTTTTGCCGAAGGACAGGAGGGGCGATCGCTCTATATCATTGTTTCTGGGCGGGTTCGGGTGCACTTGGGCGAAAAGGATTTGGCGATTCTGGAGAAGGGCAGTTGTTTTGGCGAGATGTCCCTGTTTGACGCCGAACCCCGCTCGGCTTCGGTGACGGCCATTGTCGGTTGTGACTGCTTGGTGCTGACCCAACAACAGCTTTATGAGGCGATCGATGAAACTCCGGGAGTGGCGGTGAATATTATCCGGCTGCTCTCCCGACGCATTCGCAGCCAAAATGTGCAGCTCAACGAACTCCAGCAGGCCGTAAATAACTTCAGCCGCCAAAACTAGGGGCTGTCATCATTGAGCGATCTAATACGTTCATGGCCAGAGGTTTAGCCCCTCGCCTGTAAACTTTGCTGAGCGCGGTAACGCTGATCCCACGGGGCTTCTAGAGCTATAGTCATTCTAAATAGCTATGAGACAGTTTGAATCCTTGGAAATATCACCTGAAGCAAGTTGGATTGTCTCGTTTTTATTTGAAATGACTATATATCCGGGTAGGTTCGGACATCAAAGGAAAAGGGGGTTTGGGGGCTGCGCCCTCAGCTAGGGGTTGCACCCCTGCACCCTGTCCTAACCAAGTTATTTACAGCTATAGCTTGAATTGAGGACGTGCCCCAAGGACGCAACTCCCCTAATTTTCAGGGGATATTCCTTCCAGTTGATCGAGCAGTAGGATTTGGGATGGTAGGAAGCCTGCCCGTTTTAGCTCACTGCGGTAGGAGCGATCGCCATATTGGGGGTTGAGGGCGAGAGCAGCTTGGTAGGAGTCGCGGCCGGACGAGCGCTCCCCCTGCTGCCACTGGGCGATCGCCAGGGCAAGGAGCGGGTGGGGATTTTGGGGTTCTAGGGTGCTGGCATAGCGGGCATAGGCGATCGCCAGGCCATACTGACCTTGCTGGTGGTAAGCCAGGCTGAGATTAAAGTGGGCCACTTCATTTTCTGGTTTCAGCACCGCTGCCCAGGAGTGCAACAAAACTGCCGTATTCGCTCTCCCCGCACCAAATAGACAATTCCTAGGGCATTAAAAGCTGCCACAGCCATGGGCTGACGAAAAACCCCCTCCCACAGGGTTCCTGCCGCGTCTTGGGACTGCCCCGCCAGATGCTGAGTCCAGCCAAGGAGAACATAATTTTGCGGATTATCCGGCTCTAGAGCAACGGCCTGCCGAAATTGGGCGATCGCCGCTGGCCATTGTTCCTGCTGACGGTAGCTGAGTCCATCCGCCCGATGGGTTGCCGCCGATGGCGTTTGGGCGTAGCCCGCCGCCCCAATTCCCCAACATATCCCCAACACAATCCCCCGACAGAAGGCTTGACCCACCATACCCCAGTACCCCTATTCGTCCATGAGGCGCGATTGCAACTCCGGCAAAATCAAACGTCCATGGCGTTCTCCTACCCGAATAATCTCCGCCGCCCGGTGAAAATCAAAAATACCAAATTCTTGCAGGGGCGGTTCCACCAAAAGGTCTGGAGGACAGTCCGCCAACCGACTCTGGGTAATTTGCTGCTCCATGAGGTTGAGGGTGATGCCAATGGTCTCAAAAATTGTCGGCGCTTGATCCGCTTGGGGCAGCCATTGCTCCAACTTGCTCTGGAGGGTCTCCGTGAGGGCTTTGTACTGCCCGCGGAACTGGGCAATCACACCCGTTCCCTCAGTCGCGGGCAAGACCGGAATGACGGATTCGTCCACCCCTATCTCCGCCACTGCAACTGGCGATCGCCCATTAAGGTTCACTGCCAACACCACCTCCGCCCCCATGGCCCGCACCACGTCAACCGGCACCGGATTAACAATGCCGCCATCCGCCAAATGGGTCCCATTCCAGGGAACTGGCGTAAACACGCCGGGGATAGAAATACTGGCCCGCACGGCGTCTACCATACTGCCCGATGTCAAGCACACCTCCTCGCCCCGGAGCAAATCCGTCGCCACACAGCGGAAGGGAATAGGGGCGGCTTCGATGGCCATACTGCGGATGTGATCCGAAAGCAAGGCATAAATTTTATTGCCATCAAGTAGCCCACTGCGGGGAAAAACCATATCAAAGAAGGAAAGGATATCCTGCCATTGGAGGTCGCGAATGAATGCCTCCAGTTCATGGAGCGCTCCAGCGGCATGGATTGCCCCGACCAAGGCCCCAATGCTGGAGCCAGAAATAAAATCCACCTTGATTCCAGCCTGCTCTAGGGTGCGAATGACGCCAATGTGGGCCCAGCCACGCGCACCCCCACTTCCCAGTGCCAGTCCTAAGGTTTTCGCCATAGTTATGCCCCTAGCCCTTGACCACGGTTTTATTCCTCAACCTGCCACAGTTCTTGGGCCGCCGATTCATCAAAAAAGCGCTTGGGGCGCACCACCAACACCAACCGCCCCAAAATCTTCGGCTCCGGCGGCTCCGCGCTCCACTGCAGGGCTAGGACACCGTCCTGATCTAAGAGAAAGTAGCCATCGGGCTGCCAAGTACGTTGGGCCCGGTCGATCAGAAGCATCGCTGGTTCTTCGGGCTGGCCGATTGCCTGACCAGAGAGGGGTTCCAAGTAACCGGCTGTGCAGGTGAGTGCCACGGGGTCTTCAGCATCCCGAACCACATGCCAACCGGGAAGAGCAATCCAAGCGCTGGGATGTTTGGTGTGGACGATGCCAAAGAGGGGTTGCTGCAAAATTAAAGGAATAGCGGCGATCGCTTCAGTGGGCAAGGGCAGGTCTCCAGCCATGGGAATCACCCGTGGCACGGGGTCATCGGCATCGTAGCGGTAGAGAGGCAAGCGGGGAGCCGCGCTGGGAGGCGGGCTGACTAGCGCCGATAATAATTTCTCTATGGCCGTCCGGGCAGAGGGAGTTTGGGCAAATTTGAGACCCTTGGCGATCAGCCGGGCCTGTTCTACCGGCTCTAGCCGCGCTTGACAAGCTTTCCACACCTGGTAGGCGATCGCATCCCCCGGAGCACTGCTAAAGCTATCTGGGCGAGACTCTTTCATTGCCCGAGCTAATTCCCGTGCCTCCAGCACATCGAGCTTCTGCTGCCAAATCAGTCCCAGGGCCGCTGAGCGATCCTCAATGCTGAGAATCCGCAGCTCATAGAGAATATCACTGCCCCGCTGGGCAAAGTGGTTGCGGATCTCTTCATCTTGGAGGCGATCACCCAACCCCCGATAGACTTGGGCCGCCACCATGATCTGATTTTGTTGAATCGGCTCAAAGCCCGTATGTTCAAATATTGCCAATGAGCTTTCCCCCTGCCGCTGCAACACCTGGCAGGCATCAGCCCAATCTAGCCAAGTGCCTTGCTTTCGCCGCAGGCGCTCCCAGAGATCTTCAGACAGCTCACTCATTCTTGCCGCACTGTATATTGGTCTAGAATTTCTCGCCCCTGACGGGTCACAGTTTCGGAACCTTCCACCATTAACAAGTAGCGCCCCTGTCGCAGGTAGGACATGGCTTCGGCACCGCGATAGCGGAGCCCAGCCACCAGCGCCGCAACCAACGCTCCTATTAGTCCCGCGATCGCCCCCGCACCAGCCATTACTATCAGGAGGTGGGACGGTGCCCCCCCCCACAGTTGAAACTGAAACACCATTTGCAGCAGGGCACCCACCATCATTCCCAGACTTGTGCCGAGGAGGGCAAAGCGCCGCCCATACCACCACACCACCCGGTAGACAGGCACCAAACCCACATGCTCCGGACGGGTATAGCCGCGCCCCACTAGGGCCATATGTTCTGGAGAAATGCCATGGCTTTGCAATAAACGATAGGCCTCAAAGGCCGAGGATTCATCGGGCAAAATGGCGATAATCACTCGGGAATGGGGGCTACGGCGGTGGATCACGGCGGCAAAGGGGGAATTTGCTAAATTCTACTGAATTTGCCTCGGGCAAAACCCAAAGGGCTAAAATCGTTACTCAAGTTTAAGAATTGGTTCGTTGTCAAGCAAAAGCTTGGCAGCTCGCTGGTCTGTTACCGTCAGGCGCAACTGACGATAGGCGTCGATCGCCCAAGTTAGGTACAGGCGATCCTCCCCCAGCCGTCCCGCTGGGCGGAGAACCACTGTGCGTGTCCCCAAAAGGCTGAAATCAGACTGCCGCAGCACCTGCTGGCCGGCCATGCGGCCCGCCGCATCATAGGTCACCTCAGCCAAGGATTGCTCTACCACCTCCCCAATCTCTAGGCATACCTCCATCTGCTGTTCATGGGCACACTGAAGGACAACGGGATGTTCGGCCACACAGGGATAGGGTGTCCCCGCCGCAAAAATAGGCACATATACATACTGTTGCAGGTAGGGTTCCCACAACCGCAGGGCATAGCGATGACGCAGATAGTCCCGCAGTGTCAGGGCAGGACCCAGTTGCAGTGCACCATGGGCCACGGCATCAAAGGGGCGATCGCAGGACACACGGTTCTGCCCAAAATAGGCCCTCACCAGACCTTGAATTCCAGGGATCTGACAGCCGCCCCCCACCAAAAACACGCGCTCAATTTCCGCCTTACTGATGCCCCGCTTCAGGGCTAGTTCCAGTACCTCATCAATAGCTTGGCGAAACCGGGCAATCGCCCCACGGGACTCTAGTAACTGTCCGAAATAATCCTGAGAGCATTCCAACTCATATTCTGTCCCGCGCCATAGCCATCCCAGCCGCACCTGTGCCGTCGTCGAAAGGGCAATCTTAGCTTCCTCGGCCCGGGTCAGCAGATGCCGCCATTCTCCATGGCTAAGATGCGATCGCG
>JAAUUH010000050.1 GCA_012031145.1 Oscillatoriales cyanobacterium SM2_2_1
AATCTGAGTTAATCATGAAAATTATAGGCTGTGGGGCTGTTTTTTTCTTTGCTGGGGAAAATGTTGCTAGGATCACGGCACATAAAAAATCTAAAAAATTCCTTCCGATCTCGTTCACCAGTAACTTAAAAAATATGACGCAGACGTTAGCTTCGTTCCAGACCGCGCGATCGCACGAAATTTTCCAAAAAGCCAAGGATCTCATGCCCGGTGGAGTCAGCTCTCCGGTGCGGGCGTTTAAGTCCGTCGGTGGTGAACCAGTGGTATTTGACCGCGTGGCGGGGTCCTACGCCTGGGATGTGGACGGCAATCGTTATATTGATTACATCGGCACCTGGGGGCCGGCGATCGTTGGACATGCTCACCCCGAGGTGATTGAGGCAATTATTGCGGCGGCGCGTAAGGGAACTAGCTTTGGTGCGCCGTCGCTGCAGGAAAACGTCCTAGCGGAAATGGTGATCGCAGCGGTGCCTAGTGTTGAGATGGTGCGGTTTGTCAACTCGGGAACAGAGGCCTGTATGTCTGTCCTGCGGTTGATGCGGGCCTTTACTGGTCGGGAAAAAATCATCAAGTTTGAGGGCTGCTATCACGGCCATGCGGATATGTTTTTGGTGCAAGCGGGTTCTGGGGTAGCGACACTGGGATTACCCGATTCACCTGGGGTGCCTAAGTCCACGACAGCCAATACCCTGACGGCACCCTATAACGATCTAGGGGCGGTGGAGCGGCTTTTTGCCGAGCATCCCCAGCAAATCGCTGGGTTAATTGTTGAACCCGTGGTGGGAAATGCCGGTTGCATTGTGCCCCAACCGGGATTTTTAGAAGGTTTGCGCCAGATTTCCCAGCGGGAAGGTGCTCTGTTGGTTTTTGATGAGGTGATGACTGGCTTTCGGTTGTCCCTAGGGGGGGCACAGGCCCGCTTTGGCGTCACTCCAGATCTGACCTGCCTAGGCAAAATTATTGGCGGCGGGTTGCCCGTGGGGGCCTACGGCGGGCGGCGGGAGATCATGGAGATGGTGGCACCGGCTGGACCGATGTATCAGGCAGGAACTTTATCGGGGAATCCCCTGGCGATGACGGCGGGGATCAAGACCCTAGAGATACTCCAGCGTCCTGGCACCTATGAGTATTTAGAGCGCATCACCAAGGTATTGGCCGATGGCATGGTGGCGATCGCCCATGAAACGGGACACGCGGCGGTTGGCACCCAAGTGGGAGCCATGTTTGGACTGTTCTTTACTGATCGCCCGGTGCACAACTATGGCGATGCCAAAACCTGTGACCTGGAAAAATTTAGCCAATTCCATCGGGCTATGCTGGCGGCGGGAGTATACCTTGCTCCCTCTCAGTTTGAAGCGGGATTTACATCCCTAGCCCATACCGAAGAGGATGTAGCTGCCACCCTAGAAGCCGCTCGCACCGTCCTGCAGCAGATTCCTGCTTAACTCGCATCGACTAAAATGCGCCGCCATTGGGCATGAGGATCAATTCTTCGATCGTGGCGGTGGCGGGCATGGTCAGCAGGTGGAGAGCGGTGGTGGCTACGGTTTGGGGTTGAAGCATGGCCGCGCGGTCAAAGCTGGCGGGCACCGCATCCCCCAGCTTATCCCAGAGGGGTGTGTCTACGGATCCTGGACATAGGTTCATCACCCGAATACCGTAGGCACGCTCTTCGGCCCCTAGGGCTTGGGCCATGGCTAACAGGGCAAATTTGCTGGCACAATAGCCCCCCCACTGGGGAAAAGACTGTTTGGCGGCAATGGAGGCAATATTGAGGATTGTGCCTTGATGTTGCGATCGCATGGACGGGATCACCGCCTGACAGGCTAGAAAAACGCTGGTGAGATTGAGATCAAAGAGATGCTGCCACTGACTGAGGGGCATTTCGGCAAGATTGCCAATGTAGGCGGTGCCCGCGTTGTTGATCAAAATATCGACGCCGCCGAAGTCAGTGAGCATTTCCTGCCACCGCGATGGCAGGGCATTGAGGTCAGTGAGGTCACAGGGATAAGCCCCGATCACCGCTGTGGGGAAATGGGCTTGTAGTTCCTCGGCGATCGCCCGGGGATGGCGGCTTACAAGGGCGAGGGCTGCACCGGCAGCGGCTAATTGTCTTGCCAACTCGCGTCCAATGCCGCTGCTGGCTCCGGTGAGGATCACCCGTTTCTGGGCAAGGGGTTGGTCTGGAGAAATCGGATGGTGCATGGTGTGAGAATTATGGTTGTCCTAAAAGAAGTAGGGTTAAGAAACTGCCACTATTCCACAGGCAATGGAGGGTAATGGCGGTCAGCAGGTTGCCCGAGCGAAGATAGACAAAGCCTAAAACGATGCCCAATACCGTCAGGGGAACCAGGTCAGCTAGGTTCAAATGGGCGATCGCAAACAACAGGGCACTGAGGATGAGGGCTGCTCCCGACGGTAGGAATGCTCGCAGGGACGGTAAAACAAAACCGCGAAATAGCCACTCCTCTAAAATTGGGGCGGCAACACCCACCGTTAGCCATAGCAACAGCTTGGGAATCATATCCTGTCCCTCCAGCAGGATCGGCAGGAGGGGATTGCCGCCGCCCTGTCCTTGGAGAAGTCTTTGGGTGATCAGGGAAGTCACAATCACCAACGGGATCGCTGCGACATAGCCCAGAATGCCCCACAGCCACCAGGTTCCTCCCCATTGGATCCGAAACCAGTGGAGTGATCGCTCAGGATAGGGGGCGATCGCCCACAGGGTAATGGGAATTGCCGGGATCACCGATAGGACATAGGACAACAGCACCTGCAGCGCCTGCAGGGTCTCCGGGGGGAGCGGCAAAATCCGTTGCAACTCAAGGGCAAATAGGGGCAGCACCACCTGCCCCATGACGGCAAAGGTGAGAAACCAGCCCACTAAAACCTGCCAGATCACGGTTGCTGGCCACGGCACCTCCCAGGGTGGGGCATTCGCCCAGGACAGCACTGCCTGCGATCGCCACCCCAGCCATTGCACCAGTAACCCCAGCCACAGCAAACTGCCCACGGTCAACCCCAGCAACGGCACCCCATTGATCCAGAGCAGCCGTTGCAACACCTGCTCAGACTGGCCTTGGGCCTGGAGTTTGAGGATTGGGAACTGGTCGAGACGTTGCTGGGCGTGAAATAACCGCGCCAAGGCAAAGTTCTGGTACCACCCATCGAGGGTGCGGCGCAACTGCGCTTCGCCGTTGGGCAACAACAGTACCGGGTCAGCCCACAAGCCACGCAAAATCTCGTTGGTAAAGCCCATGCTGGTCTCGGGAGCCAAATCAGCCGCCTGTTCCCAGAGGGTGATCGCCTCCGCCCGTTGCCCCCCCGTATACCAGCAGCAGTCCAAGCCGGGCACCCAGCTCAGCCGTGGCGATTTGCTTTTGCGGAAACTAGGGCGATCGCCCGCCACTGCTTCAGCGACCCCAAGTGATCAAGCCAAGCCCGTCGATAACTGTCTTGGGTTTGGGCAAAAATCTGATCGGGGGCACCGCCGGCCGCCACAGCCCGAACCAATTTCGCCCCCTGTTCGCCGCTATCGACCCCCACCACTTGCAGCAATAGATCATTCTGGCGGAGGTCAAGGCGAGAAAGCTCTTGGGGACGCTGCCAGCTACTCCATAAACTGAGCGCCATAAACCCAGCCGCTACCACGGTCAGCAGGATCCACAGCCAGCGCTGCTGGCGATCCATAGGATTTAATTGCGTACCAGCCACTTTTGCGCATTCAGCCGCTGGATAATGCCAAACACCAAAAGATCTAAGGTGATCTTGCGCTCATCCACTAAAAAAGGCTCCACCGTACTGGGCGATCGCCCAGCATCGGCATAGGTAAAGGCTTTTTGGGCATTGATATTAGCTGCTGCAAACAGCACGGCAAACTGGCGTTGGCCGCCAGCCCAGACTCCCGAGAGGCGGATGGGTGTTGCTTCTAGGTCAAGGTGTAACTGTAAATCAGACACTACCCCCAGCCTTTGAAAGGCCTGCTCTAGGGAGGGCAACAGGTGCTGACTGGTGAACTCAGCAAAGGGTAAATCTTCTACTGCTGGCGCTTTGGCGGGTTTGGCAGCGGGGGCGGGCTTGAGGGGAAGTTCTTCTGACATGATCACGTGGGGGAAGGGGATTATTCAGCAATGCTCTCGGTGTTGACAATTTGGGGCAGACCCATGCTGTAATTGAGGGCGCGATGGTTCAGGTTGTAGGTCACCTCCCCATTTTGCAATAGCGATCGCACAAAATGCTCTAGATCGGAGCCAATTCGCCGCAGGTTGTAATCCGTCAAGTCTGCACCCTTATACTCGGCAACCAGACGGTCAAATTGTTCATACACTTTTTTGACTGCCGCTTCGCTCCAATTGAGTTCGTTGTCGGGGTCAATATCTAGGGTCAGCAGAGAGTCACTCTCAACGATCTCATTGTCTTCGATCGTTGCAGCGTAGATCTGAATGTGGCGGGTCGTAGATTTTAAAAGCATAAAAACGTGATGACAAATCCCCTAAATTATGCCATCCATTTCACCGAGCAGCCAATGGCCGGGATTATGGGATGGGGGAACTCTTGGTCAGCCAAAATACAGGCGATCGCCTCCCGCAAATCCTGACGGGTCACTGCCGCCGCATCCCGATAGTTATCATCAATAGCTCCGTGGTAGCGCAACTGCCCTTGGCAATCCAAAACGAATGGTTCTGGGGTACACGCCGCCCCAAAGGACTGGGCCACCTCTTGGTTGCGATCGCGGAGATAGGGGAAATTTAGCCCCCACTCGTGGGCATAGAACTGCATCTTTTCATAACTGTCCTCGGGATAGTTCCGATCATCATTGGCGTTAATGCCGACAAAGATCACACCACGCTCGGCAAACTCCCGTTGCAGGGCAATCAGGCGAGGAATGTAGGCCTTGACGTAGGGGCAGTGGTTGCACATAAAAATTACCGCTACTACCCGATGCTGCTGCAATAGAGCGGTTAGGTGCACTACTTCACCCGTAATGCTGGGCAATTCAAAATCCGGGGCAAATTCTTGGAGTTCCATAGCGCCATCTTAAATCACTAACAAGAGTCAATATTTCCTGATTCTATGGGTCAACTGGTGGCAAACATCGATAGCCCTAGCGAATATAGGCGATCGCCTGTTTCCAAAGCACCACTTTGCTGCCCGATTCCTCCACACAGACGCAGTGGTCGTCAATCCACAGTAGCCGTCCCCGCAGTTGGTCGCCCGTGACCAATTTCACCTCAACGGGTGCTTGAGTGCGGATCAATGCATGGACATGGCGCACGCTGGGCAGCGTGGCATTGAGGGTAATGTTTGACTTGGCAGATTGGGGCGCACTCATGGCTCAAAAGTGGGAGCAACAGGCCAAATCTTATCAGGTTTGGGGAAGCCCGAGTTCACGACGCAGCATTTCGATCGCTTCCGGGGCAATATAAAATGGACACCGCCATACCTCCACCGGGCGAAGTCGTTGGTGCTTCGTAGCGGCGATCGCCCGGTGAACCGCCTCTGCCCCAGTGGTTCCTACAATCACCAAATTGGCGACCCCCATGAGGGACTGCAACCGATAGGTGTCCTGGGGCAAGGCCGTGAGGACTAGAATTTCCTCTCCCCGGCGACTGTGAATCATGCTCTCCGCCATCCGCAACACCCCAGTACTGATAGAAACCACCCCCACCCGACTGCCTGGGGGTAACTCCAAAATTCGAGCCATTTCCGCGGCGTAGTTATAAATTTCTAGGGGCAGCATGCGGACTCTAGCCCCCACTAAGGTTTGGCGCACCCGTTCAATCCAAAAACCATTGGTGACCACGAGGGCCGCCTGCATGGTGGCGATCGCCTGCCGCAGATCTTCTAGGGGCACCATGGGTACATTGACGCCTAGGGCTGAGGTCAACTCCATGGCCATCACCTGTCCGACACCTGGATCTTCCCGTCCCGACGTGACGATCACCTGGGCTGAGCACTGGATCCGCCAGTCCAACTCCCGCATCATCTGATCCCGTACTTGGGGCAGAGGGTGCCCCGCCGCTACCATCTGGTCAATCATGGCGTGGATTTGGGATTCCAAGTCGCTGCCGCCACGCTGCTGTCGCACGTAGACCCCCGAGCCACCGCGGGACTCCACCAAACCCGTTTGTTTTAACTGATAAAAAACTTTATTGACCGTATTGCGATGCAACCCTGTCCAAGCCGCCAATTGCCGTGAACTAGGCAACTGCTCTCCCGCCGTGAAGTGCCCGGCGGAAATGGCGAAGACTAGCTGGTCGTAAAGCTGACTTGCGGGGGGAATATCACTACTGGGCTGAATGTAAAATTTCACGCCAATTCTGCCTACCTCAGAAAGCCGCGATGGTATTGTACCTTCCATTGAGGGGAAATCAGGGGAATAGGGACGGGGTATGACTGACATCCCAGACTTGGGGACGCTGTGGCAATCTCGCATTGATGGGATTCCCGTGCCCTTGTTTTGGCTAGATGCTGCCCGCCAGATGGCTACCCAAAACCAAGCCTGCCGCGATCTAATGCCCCAGCTCCTTGAGCAACTTCCTGGGGAGTCGGCAGGGGGATTACGGGTCGCCGACCAGTGGGGGCACCTGCAGGTCATGCCCATGGAGGACGGCTTTGCCGGTATTCTCATCCCTCAGGATCTCACCCAGGCCATCTTTACCCATGCGCCCATTGGGATGGTCGTGATCCATGTGAGCAGTCAACGGTTTGTCCACGCCAATCCCGTGTTTTGCCAGTTGGTGCAGTATGAGCTGGCCGAACTGCAACGTAAAACCCATGCCGAATTGACCTACCCCCGGGATCTGCACCAGGAGCTGATAACCCTAGGAGATTTTGCCCGCAACCCCTCCCGCCCTTGTATTTATGAAAAACGGATGCTCTCCAAGCACCACGAACTGGTTTGGGTACGGGTAACTGCGGCGTTTCTGGATGCCGAGCACCTGCTGGCCATGGTGGAGGACGTTACGGAGCGTAAGGTGCGGGAAGAAGAACTGCAAAAAAGCGAAGCGCGCTTTCGCCAAGTGTTTGAGGATGGCGCTATCGGGATGGCGATCGTCGGGTTTCACTACCGCCTGATTCAGGTCAATGCGATGCTCTGCCAACTTACGGGCTACTCCGAGGCAGAGCTGCTCAGTCGTCCTTTCGATTGGCTGCTGGTTCCCGAGGGATGCCAAGACTACAGCGCCTTGCAAAAACAACTCTACTATGGGCGGCTGCCCCACTATCAAATTGAAACCCAATGTCGGTGTAAAAACGGGGATCTAATTTGGATTTTGCTGACGGTTTACGGACTCAGGGATGTTAAGGGCAGGGCTTCCCTAAGTTTGGCCATGGTGCGAGATATTAGCCAACAAAAACTCGCTCAAGAGGAACTATCGCGATCGCTGATCGAAAAGGACATCCTGCTACGGGAAATTCACCATCGCGTGAAAAATAATCTCCACATCATTATTAACCTCTTAGATCTGCAAACCCAGCTCGTCCAGGACCCTACAGCCTTAAACCAATTACAGGAAAGTCAAAACCGGATTCAAGCCATTGCCCTGATCCATGAGCAGTTGTACCAATCGCCCAGCTTGGGGGCGATCCCCTTTGAGCCCTACCTGCAGCACTTGGTTGCCAGCATTCTTTCCACCGGTCAAAACATGGAGGAGCCGATCCGCTGCCACCTAGACATTACCCCAGTCTCCCTAAATATGGAAACTGCCATCCCCTGCGGTTTGATTGTGAATGAATTGTTAACCAATGCCCTTAAACATGCCTTTCCCCAAGGTGGCGGCGGCGATATTTTCTTGGAATTTAGGGAACTGCCGCCAACGGACAGGCAACGCCTCTTTCGCCTCACGGTCAGGGACAACGGCATCGGTTTAGATGAGGTGCTAGACTTAAGTAACACAAATACTTTAGGACTCCGACTCGTCCACCTGTTGATACGCCAGCTAGAAGGGACTGTGGGCTATTCTGGAGCAGGGGGAGCAGAATTTTGTTTAACTTTTTCCGAATCAAATTATCGCGATCGCATGGCCATGCCCAACTAGTGTTGCAGCTTTTATGCGAACAACCACGATTCTAATTGTTGAGGACGAAGCCATCGTGGCCGAAAACTTGGCGGCGCGGTTGCGGCAACAGGGCTACCATGTGGCCGAAGTGGTGGACTCGGGCAGTGGGGCAATTGCCTCGGCCCACCAACATCAACCCGATATCATCCTGATGGATGTGCTGCTCAAGGGGGACATTGATGGCATCACGGCGGCCCAAGAGATTCACCAGCGCCTTGAGACGCCAATTATCTTTATGACAGCGCTTGGCGATCCCCGCACTCTTGAGCGGGCCAAGGATTCATCACCCTTTGGATATATCGTCAAACCCTTCAAGGTACAGGACCTTAGCATTATGTTGGAGCTGACGCTGCTACGACACCGTCAGTACCGCTTGACTCAAGCGTCCCTGCGGCAAAAGTCCGAACTGCTGACCTTTTTGTTCCATGAGTTTCGTGGCCCCTTGGCTTCCATTTCCCTGTCCGCCGATGCTCTAGCCCACTATGAATCTCAGTGGTCGGAGTCTGAGCGCTTGGGGCGGGTGCGGCGAATTCAACGGGCAGTGGGGCACCTGGCTTCTTTGCTGGAGGATGTGCTGCTTTCTTCTCAGATTGAGGCGGGGCTACTGAAGGTTAACCCGGAACCGTCTAGCACAGGGGTGTTTTGCCAAAATCTCTGCGAACAACTCTCGGAGTCTGATCGGGTCAAGCTAAGGGGTGATGACCTTCCCATGTACCAGGATATGCGTCTGCTGTCCTATGTGCTGCTTAACTTGCTGACCAATGGGCTGAAATACTCCCAGCAACCCGTGACCCTAGAGTGGCATATCCAGGGTGATTGGGTGATCTTTTCAGTCACTGATCGGGGAATTGGGATTCCCGCTGGGGCCCAACCCAACCTGTTTCGGGAGTTCTTTCGGGCGGAAAATGTGGGGGATATTCCCGGTACTGGCATCGGTTTGGCGATCGCCCGCACCCTGACCGAGCAACTGGGCGGACAGATTAGCTTTACTAGCGTGCCAGACCAAGGCACGACTTTTACCGTGACCGTACCGCAATTTTTCACAACTAATTAACTCCGCTATACTTTAGAAATTGCTCAGTGCAGCCCCAATGCGTGTTTTGGTCTTAGCATGGGAGTTTCCTCCACGAATTATTGGTGGCATCTCGCGCCATGTGGCCGAGCTATACCCAGAATTAGTCCAGCGGCACCACGAAATTCACCTCCTCACCGTAGCCCTCACCCCCGAAGCCGAGGAAACAATTATCGACGGCATCGCGGTTTATCGGCTGCCCGTTCCCGCCAACTCGGATTTTTTTGCCTGGGTGCGCCAGATGAACCATCTCATGGAGCAAAAGGGTCGGGAGCTATGCCTCACACCGATGGATCTGATCCATGCCCACGATTGGTTGGTGGCTACGGCGGCGATCGCCCTAGCAGAAACCTATGCCCTCCCTCTCGTAGCCACCATTCACGCCACCGAGTATGGACGCTATAACGGAATCCACAACGATTCCCAGCGCTATATTCACCACCATGAAGTTGCCCTAACCCAAGCGGCCCAGCGAGTGATCGTCTGCTCCAAATATATGCAGGGAGAAGTGTCCCGGGCCTTCCACTGCCCAGGGGATAAAACCCGGGTGATCTATAACGGCATCCGCCCCGAGCGCGTGACCCGATCCCATCTTGCCGATCAAGAACTGGCCCAGTGGCGACGTACCTTTGCTGAACCCGATGAAGCGATTATTTACTACGTTGGTCGCCTCACCTACGAAAAAGGAATTTTTGTCCTCCTCAATGCCGCACCCCTCGTTCTCAAGGCCATGGGCGATCGGGTCAAATTTGTGATCATCGGCACCGGCGACTCCTATGCTGTCCATCTTCGCCAGCAGGCATGGAACCTTGGCATTTTCCATAAAGTAGTGTTCACCGGTTTTATGGATGATGCAGATGTGGGAAAAATGCGTCAAGTAGCCAACTGTGCCGTATTTCCCAGCCTCTATGAACCCTTTGGCATTGTCGCCCTTGAATGCTATGCCGCTGGTGTGCCCCTTGTGGTTTCTGATACTGGCGGGCTACCAGAGGTGGTTCACCATGGCGAAACCGGTATTGTCACCCGCGTTCACGATCACCAGTCCCTTGCGGCGGGCATTCTCACCGTTCTGCAAGACCCTGACCAGGCCCAGCAACGGGTACTAGCGGCCCGGCGGCAACTCCAAGAACGCTTTCGCTGGGATCACATTGCCGCTTACACCGAGCAAGTCTATGGCGAAGTACTCTCCCCCATTCCCTGCGTCTCTCCCTAGGGCAAAAGATAGAATAACCATACTGTTTTTCGAGGTTTTCCCTTGCCTACCCTCGGCGTCAATATTGACCACATTGCAACCCTTCGCCAAGCTCGCCAGACTGTGGAACCCGATCCTGTTGCAGCGGCGGTGTTGGCAGAGTTAGCCGGTGCCGATGGCATCACTGTTCACTTGCGCGAAGATCGCCGTCATATTCAAGAACGGGATCTTCGTCTCCTGCGGCAGACGGTGCGTACCCACCTCAATTTGGAAATGGCTGCCACTCCGTCCATGGTGGCGATCGCCCTTGAAGTGCGCCCCGACTATGTCACCCTAGTGCCAGAGCGCCGGGAAGAAGTCACTACCGAGGGGGGGCTAGACGTGCTTAACTACGGTGCCACGGTGCGATCAGTTGTGCAGGAACTTCAATCCCAGGGGATACCCGTGAGCCTATTTGTCGATCCCCAGCCCCAGCAACTGGCTGCTGCCGCCGAGACTACGGCTCGCTGGGTGGAACTCCATACCGGCACCTATGCTAACGCTGCCCATGCTGCCGATCAAAAACGGGAACTGGACGTGCTCTACAGGGGCTCAGCGATCGCCCAAGAGTTGGGGTTACGGGTCAATGCCGGGCATGGACTCACTTACTGGAACACTGCTCCCGTCGCCCAAATTTCCGGCATGGAAGAGCTGAACATCGGTCACAGTATTATCAGCCGGGCTGTTTTAGTGGGGCTAGAGCGGGCCGTCCGGGAAATGAAAACCCTATGCGTAGGACAGGCTTAGTAACAACCTAACTCGGGTGTCCGCTAGGGATCACGAAACAGGTTGCAACAACCGACGTACCGCGGCAGTAATATCTGGCTGCCGCACCAAAGCCTCGCCCACGAGCACAGCGCTGCCACCCTGAGCCGCCACAAAATCCAAATCCGTTCGGCTAAAAATCCCCGATTCACTAACCCAAAGATAGGAACGGCGCTGCTCTGGGGACAGCTCACCCATGAGCCGTGCCGTCTGTTCTAGGGAAACCGTAAAATCTGCCAAATTACGGTTATTGATGCCAATCAACTCCACATTGGGGAGGGCTAGAACCCGATCGCGTTCTTCCCGGCTGTGCACCTCAATCAGCGCTGTCATTCCTAGGGACTGGATCAGTTGCTGCAACGACAATAAATCTTGATCGTGAAGAATCGTCGCAATTAACAGCACCGCATCCGCCCCGCATTGGCGGGCACGATAGACCTGAGCGGCATCAATCACAAATTCCTTACAGAGCAGCGGCACCTCCACCGCCCCTCGCACTGCAGCTAGTACCTCAAATCCCCCGCCAAAAAATACCGCATCGGTCAGCACCGACAGGCACTGAGCGCCCCCCGCTACATAGTCCTGAGCGATGGACACCGGGTCAAAATCCTCTCGTAATACCCCCCGACTGGGCGATACCCGCTTCACCTCCGCAATCAATGCCGGAACTTGGGGAGAGTCTCGCAAGGCAGCCAAAAAGCTCCGGACTGGCGGCATCTGGCTAGATTTCAATCTATGGGGTGATCGCCACTCTGAAACTTCGCCTTCCTTTTGCCAAACAATTTTTTCCAGAACATTTTGGGGATCATCTCTTTGCCCCGCCTTGGGGTAACCCATTCCCAGTTTCTGCCGCCGCACCTGCATCATGAACCTAGTAGGGTCAATAGCCCCTGCTGCCCCAAAAGCAATTCTCGAATCAGACTAAAAAGTCCTACTGCCACCACAGGTGCCATATCGATTCCAGCAAAGGGAGGCACGACCTTGCGAATGAGCCACAGCATCGGTTCTGTCGGCCCACAGACCAGCACGTAGGGCATCTTGCCCATCGGCACCTGCGGGTACCAAGACATCACAATTCGCAGCACATTCAACAAAATCCCTGCGCCTAGCAGCAGATTAAGAAAGAGAAGCCCTGATCCAGTCATAAAAAAATCAAATCGAAATGGCAAATGCATCAACCGTCTGAGTTGCGAAATAAACTAAGCAATGGCACACAAGCTCCCAAGCAAGAGGCGATCGCCGCAATTCCACTAAAAACATGGGGAAATTGAAACGAACGCACGAATTCATCGGCTGCCATTGGCAAAGTCAATAATAGAACGCAAGACAGGACAATGCGTAGAAAAAGCTGATAGAACATACCATTCGCGTAATACGACAAAGAGAAGAATTCCAAACCAGTCTGCAGTGCAGAATAATTCTCCATATCTTGGAACGTTAACATGTGTCCAAACTATAGGGTGGTGATCGGGGATCGTCATCTACATAATGGAATAGGCATGAGCTAGTACTGTGAACCGATCAAAAACTGAACAATTGCCGATATCCTTTGCCTAGCTAGGGATTCAGTGATCCCCAGTCAAAACTTGAATGCTCTAAAAAAACAAAAATTTACTTAAAACAAGCGCTTTGATCCGTCAGGACGAATCGTGCTCCAATTAGTTTTAGCTTGAGCAAGCTGCTCGTCCGTTACCTTTGCTCCCTTGAGATCGGCACCACAAAGGTTGGTTCCCCGTAGATTTGCTTGGTTGAGGTAGGCCCCCTGCAAATTAGCACCACTCAAATTGGCCCCCGACAGGTCGGCCTTGCTGAGATAAGCAGACTTTAAATTCGCTTCCCGCAGATCGGCCTGAGCCATCGAGGCACTGCCCATATCGGCCTTAAATAACGTTGCCCTTTGCAACTTGGCCCCAGCGAGAATTGTGCCATTTAGCTTAGCTTGGGTCAGGTTTGCTCCCTGAAAACTGGCACCGGTCAGATCCGCATGGCAAAAATCTGCTTCCACCAAGCGTGAGCGGCTCATGACTATTCCAGGCAGGGAGGCACTGCCCAAGGACGCCTTACTCAGATCCAGATTAGCAAAGTTGCGCTTGCCATGGCTATACTCCACAATCACCTTGCGACCACCCTTAAGATCGGCTCCCACTCGGCTATGGGCTTTGGTGCTGCTGCCAACGGTCAACATTCCATCGTTAAGGGATGGGGGCGGCGCGCCATAGCTGCGGGCTTGGATCCGGGAATTGGGAGTGTTAGTACGCCCAGTCGTGGGGGCTGCCGCTGGTGTTGCTGCCGAAGTACGTTCTAGTTGCTCAAGAGCTTCGATAACCTCCTCAGCTGATCGGTAGCGCAGAGTAACCGTTTGCTGCAAAAGCTTTTCAAAAACCCGCTGCATGGGTTCGCTCAACTGAACTTGGGATTTCCAATTGATTTCACCAGTGTAGGGATCATGGGGCAAATCCTTGGGCGATCGCCCGGTCATCAGATAGATGCAGCACATTGCTGTGGCATAGAGATCGCTAGAGTAAACCGGGCGCATTGCCATTTGTTCCGGCGGAGCAAAGCCGGGAGTGCCAATGGCAAAATTGGTTAGCAGCCCACTGGCATCTTCATCGGGATCAGCTTTATTTAACTGACTGGAAACTGCACCAAAGTCAATTAACACGAGGCGGTTGTCAATTTTACGGCGAATAATATTCGCCGGCTTAATATCTCGGTGAATTACGCCGTTTTTGTGGATAAATCCAAGCGCCGGTAAAATTTCAAGGAGCAGCTTGCGAGCTTCATCTTCATTAAAAAGTCCGCGGCGCTCAAACTCCTGCTTTAAGGTCTCGCCTTCGACGTACTCCTGCACCAAATAGAAGTTACTTCCTTCCTCAAAGTAAGCCAACAAACGGGGGATCTGGGGATAATTCCCGATCTTGCCAAGGGTTAGTGCCTCTCGGTCAAAGAGTTCCCGGGCCATCTTCATCACACTGGAAGATTGGGTGTTGGGACGCAGTTGCTTAATCACACAGGTTGGGGAACCAGGGAGCCCTTCATCGATCGCCAGAAATGTAGCACCAAAGCCACCTTTGCCAAGGGGACGAAGGGCTCGGTAGCGCCCCTGAAGTTGGAGCGAAGAGCCACAGGTGGCACAGATACTTTCGTGAAGTCCATTCTCGGGCTTGGCGCAACTGGGATTAACGCAGTAACTCACGGCTCAATTCCCCCACAGTGGGCAGCAGTTCTCCTTACAGACTGTCACGATCATCCTCCACTGCCGTCGGTCGCGAAGATGGGCGTCGTCGCCTAGGGGAGGAGGACTCTTCAGTTCGAGGACGGGGGCGGCGCTTGGGAATAATGGGACTGATGTCATCCTCATTAATTTCTATGATTCCCTCTCCAGACTCAGGGGTGCGCCGTGTCCGCCGAGAGCGAGTATCACTATCAATATCCCCTTGTAACTCGGTTGGCCCAGTGCCTCGCATCCGCCTGGCCCTGGGCTCTCTTGTCTCCGGCATTCCTCGAGTGGGATCAATTTCCACGCGATAGTCGGAACCTATGGGGACATCGTCAAAGTCGTTGATCGGATTGCGGGGTGAGCGCCGCGCTTGGTTGGCAAGAGACTGCCTGAGAATCAAAGATTCCACTGCAAACCATCCGGCAAACCCTACCACCAATACTTGGGCCAGCTGGGTGGTGATTTCCATGCGAAAGTTGAAAGCCAGCAGGATGATGCCGTAGACAACAGCGATCGCCGAGAAAAAGATGTCGTGGTCGCGTGCAAGTTCAGGACGGAGATTTCGCACGAAATATAACCCAATACCCCCTAGCACAGCGGTGATCGCCAGTAGGATCATGAATGGGTTTCCACCAATATTGATCATGGTGCCTGTGCTCTCCTACGAATCCTACTCAGTATAACAATATCTGCCAGCGCTGCTGGTCCTAGCCTCGGCGAACAACCTTATCTTTCTGGCTTACAAAGATCAGGGCAATAGTCAGGGGAATCACAACAATGGCAGTGCCGAGGGCAAGGCTGAGAAGAAAGTTAGTCAGTGATGGTGTCATGCTAAAACCCCTACAATAAAAAACAGACAAACAATAACTTAACTTTAACATCAATGCTGTGACCGGTTAAGGTGACGAATGATCCAATAGCTAAGGGCCAGGCAAAGGGTGGCGATGGCCAGTCCACCAATGTCAGCGGTACTGTTTTTAGCATCAAAAATGATAATTTTGCGGGCGACAGCGGTTAGGGAGGTGATCACCACTAATTCCAGTTGAATAGTGTGTTGCTTGAGGTAGGCGGCAATATTTTGCAAAATTTCTAGGGCAATCAGAACGCTGAGAAAGCGACCAAAAATAGTGATCAACTCAGTACGGAATAGGGATTCGCTGCTGAAGCGTAGGTCTACAAACAAAAATAGGATTAAATCCCCTAGACTAATGACGAGCACGATTAGCATGGCGATCGCCAAAACTTTGGCTGCCGCATTTTCTGCCCAGCTAACGAGGTGGAGAAATTTGGCATCTGAGCAGAAGGCTGCTAGCCTCTGCCACCAGCGCGATCGTGGAACCATAGGAGTCTTGGGGTAGGAGCGGACAGTTGCAGAAGAGATGGAACAAGCATACTGGTTAGCCTGGACAAAAGTTTCCCGTGTGGGCCCAGCGACCCAAAAACAGTTATTTTTGCATTTTGGTGATTTAGCGGTGGCATGGCGAGCATCGGTGGCAGACTTGGCTGCCGTAAGCGGGATCGGTAGGATCACAGCGGAAGCGATCGCCCAAGATCGTCCAGCGATTGATCCACTTCAGCTCTGGGAGGAGCACAGCCGCGCCAATTCCCAGTGGATCACACCCATTGATGAGTCCTATCCCCCTCTGCTATGGGAGATTTCCGATCCACCCCCAGTTCTCTACTACCGAGGAGCATTGACTGGATGGCAATCGCAACTGGCGGTGGCCCTTGTGGGGACGCGATCACCCACGGCCTATGGTCGTCGTTGGGCCCTGCGACTAGCTGAAACCTTAGCTCAGCGTGAGATTATAGTCGTTTCGGGATTGGCGGATGGTATTGACGGTGAGGCCCATCGTGGCTGCTTAAATGCGGGAGGGGCAACGATCGCCATAGTGGCGACCGGACTAGACCAAACCTATCCCAGTAAGCATCGTGCCCTAGACCGCCAGATTGAGCAGAGCGGTCTCATCGTGAGCGAATATGCCTGGGGCACGCCTCCAGATCGCAGCCATTTTCCCCGCCGGAATCGAATTATTGCTGGACTGTGCCGAGCGACAGTGGTGGTCGAGGCACCCCAATCCTCTGGAGCCCTGATTACGGCCCATCTGGCTAATGACTACGGGCGTGATGTATATGCGGTGCCTAATTCCTTAGAAGTGCCCGAGGCCCAGGGATGCTTGAAATTATTGTCCCAGGGAGCCCAATTGGTCTTGGGATGTGAAGAGTTCTGCGCGAACTTGGGACTGTTGGCTTCGGCTGTAATGCCAACTTCCCAGATGTCTCAGCAGGGGTCGCTGTTTGAGTGGGCTGAAAATAGCGTTGCTCCAACGATCCCCGAGTCTTTACAGGCGATCGCCCAGGCCATTCCCAGTCACGAGTCCATTAGTCTTGATCAGTTGGTGGAGCACCTGGGATTACCCCTGTCGTCCCTATCTCCGGCACTTTTGGAACTAGAGCTACTTGGGGCGATCGCCCAGCAGCCGGGACTGCGCTATCGCCGTCTATAGTCTGCCGTCTATAAATTTAATGACCATACCGGCGACTATGAAGAGAGAGGAAGGAAGTGAGCCATGGCTACTATGGTTACTCATAGCGGCTAATCAATCTGGGTAAGCATGATTTGTTTCAACAGCTCAACTCCTTTTTTAAGCTGCCGAGAGACGGTCACCGCGCTGATCCCCATGGCTTCAGACACCTCCTTGTGGGTGAATTCCTTGAGAAAAACAAATTCCACAACTTGTCGCGTTCGTTCTTCTAAAAGGTCAAGGGCCTGCTGAAGCCGCAGGCTATCTTCCTCTGATAACTGAAAGCTGCGGTATCTGTGATCGGTCATTAGGTCGCCGAGAACCGTTGCCTGCTCGTCGCACTCCTGAATCGGTGTATCAAGGCTCACCGGGCGGCGATTGCGGCAAGCCATCTTAATTTCCTGCCACTCGCTTAAACCGAGGCATAAGGCTTGGGCCACCTCCCGCTCTAGGGGTTCTCGGCCGAGCTCGCAGCGTAAATGGCGCATCACCCGTTGGGCCTGACCATAGACCTCTAACCACGGGCGGGGCACCCGTAGTGCTGGACTTTTATCGCGCAATGGTGTTGGATTTCCCCCCGGATGTAGGGAACGGCAAAGGAACTGAATGCATGGCCGCGACTCAAATCGAAGCGCTCGATCGCCCGAATCAAACCGATTGCTCCTACTTGCACCAAATCATCAAATCCCTCTTGGCACTGCCCAAGGAGGCGATGGGCTTCCCGGTGTACCAACCCTAAATTGCGCTGGACGACTAGGTTCCGCACCTCTGTGGTGGGGTTTTGCTGGTAAACCTTAAGGAGCCCAACCGTATCAAGCTGACGTAGGTTGTGGCGCTCCGCTGGCAGCTTAGGACTGATCCGTTCATCGAGGCTGCGCAGAAGTTGCTGCAAAATCTTGGTGTCTTCTTCGGCTAAACGAAAGCTTTGGTATTGCCGTTGATCACAGCATTGGGATTCAGATGCTGATAAAAATCCCTTCAACTGCTGATACACGTAAGAGAGGGCGAAGTAGGCGAAGGTGGAGTTAAAGTCATAGGTGGCACAGGCTTCGCGAAAAAAATGCATTGCCAGCGCCGTAATCCTCTGGGGCTCTCCCGCAGCCGCTTCAGGAAGAGCCTGAATGACTCGATGAACCAGAAAAGTGTATTTTTGCTCTAATTGCTTTAGTGAATTCAAACAATCCTGCTGTTGATAGGCAAGCAACCAGCGGCAAATTTGATACTCCTGAGTTGAGTCAGCATCAGTCGATGGCTTCATTAAAATGTCCTAATTACGCATTATTGACGCACCTTTATTCGACATTCAGCAAGAATGGCTATCTTGACCTATGCCCGAGAAACGATCATGACTAAATGGCACTTAAAACCAATGTATTTGCTAAATCAGTTTAAGTTAATATTTAATTCAATATTAAATTTATCTTGAGAATTTAGCCACTCACCTAAGAATATACCGTAAAAATATGTTTCGGGGAGCGCCTAGTTTTTTGCCATCAGATCTTGGGCAAGATAGGAAGCTCCGAGCAGCCCCACATCGGGATTAGTAATGGCCATCAGGGGAATGCGTTCCATGAAGGAGCGAAATCGTCCCTTGTGATGAAATGACGACAGCAGCGGACCAGCGGTCAGTAGGGGCAAGATTTTTGGGGTAATACCCCCAGCAAGGTATACCCCACCACAGGCAAGGATTTTGAGAGCTAAGTCACCTGCCTCGGCCCCGTAGCATGAAATGAATAGTTCCATGGTCTGAAGGGCGAGGGCGTCGCGATGGTCGAGGGCATATTGGGCGATCGCTGCGGCGGGGTCGGTCGTCTGCTGCTGAAGTAAATGCTCTAATTCTGGATTGGTTCTGTCCCGGTGGCGATCGCGCAGAAACTGGTAAATTAACGGAATCCCCTGTCCAGAGACAACTCGCTCGATGGATACCCGGGGATAAAATTGCCACAAATAGGTGAGAAGCTCGGACTCAAGGGGGGTGGTGGGGGCAAAGGAGCCGTGACTCCCCTCGCTGGCAAACACCCGGGGGCCGTCGGCACTAAGCACTATGTAGGCTTCCCCTAGACCGGTACCGACTCCCAGAATTGCCTTGGGTGCGTTGGCAACCGCCACGCCAGCTTGGAGGATATATAAATCACTGGGTGGCAGGGTTAGGGTGCCATAGCCAACGGCAACGAAGTCATTTACCAAGGACATTTGGGGAATGGCGAACTTCTGCCCTAGAGCTTGGGCATCTAGGTGCCAATTGAGGTTGGTGAGCTGGGACTGTCCATCAATGACTGCCCCGGCGATCGCCAGACAGGCGGCCTCAACGGTGAATGATGGAAGCTGGGCGCGGGCTTGGCTGAGAAAAGTTTCTAAGAGTAAGTCAAAGTTGTCGTAGGACTGACTGGCAAAGCGCTGCTCCCAGAGCCGATGACGCTCCCCAACTGAGCACCCGAGCAGACAGAGCAGGGTCTTGGTTCCACCAATGTCTCCAGCTAAGACCAACCGGTTCAAGGATGCACCTGCGGGTTAAGGGCGTAATTGGCGGCCAGGGCTACTTGGGGGTGGGAGTCCTTGGCCAGGTAGCGCAAAGCGGCTTGGGATTTGCCACAGGGCAGGTGCCCTAAGGCTTCGGCAAGGCGCTGCCGGGTCAGCCAGTCATCGGATTGGACGAATCGGGCGATCGCATCTACACAGCGGATGTCTCCCAGCTCTCCTAGGGCAGCGATCGCTGCTTGGTGGAGCACCACCTCAGGACTATCGAGGGCCGATATCAAGGCGTCAAAGGCCCGGGGATCGCCTAAATTGCCGAGGGATACCGCTGCGCTGAAGCGGACGAGCCATTCCACATCCTCATAAAACGCCCGGAGCAACGACTCAAAGGCCCGGCGATCGCCCAAGTAGCCAAGGGCACCGGCGGCATCGGCACGAATGCCATAGTCTTTTTCGGTTTCAAGGATCCGAAGCAGGGTCGGCAAGCACTCGTGAGTTTGCTTCAACCCGAGAGCAAAGATGGCCATGGAGCGAATCTGGAGATTTTCATCATCAATAACCTTAAGAATCAGGGGAACAGCCGAATCGGCGGGCACGTCCCGCAGCAAAGCCAAAGCCAGCAAGCGATCGCGCGAGCTAGTGCTTTCTAACTGAGTGGCAATCTCGACAAGACTCAAAGACATAACTGGGCCATACCACTGATAACGAATGTCTTGATTATAGGCAGCCCTAGCCTAGGGTGCTTCTAACCTGTGGCGGGGATTAGGGCAATCGCCGAGTTGGTTTGTCGAGGGTGAGGTCACGAAAGCGGAGAATTTGACTGATCACCTCATAGGTCGGTGTGCTGCCTCCCACGCGAATGATGGGGATGGTCTGGTTGGGTAGTGTTAGCAGAGGCGTTTCTAGGTCGCGCCGCAACACCGGAATCGACCGCCCTATCAAGGCAAAGGAGCCATCGGTAAAGGATCGTGGCAAGACACTGCGGCGCTCTGGACGGGGTAATCCGGCGATCACGAAACTGCCGAGGTCGACTTCAGGAGCTTGGTCAAAAAAGCGTACGGTCACCCGTTCCAGATCCGATGACGGAAAACCCTCAAGCTGAGTCCAGTAGTCCCAAACCGTTGTGCCACGGTCAATGACCCCCGAGCGATCGCGGTTTTCTCCCATTACGGTGCGGACGCTGCCGAGTGCCGGATTGACCACCAAATTAACGGCGGCAAAATCATCGAGAAGCTCAAACTCGCTATAGCCCACAAACTGTCGCCCTTGAGTATCAAAAAAACGCACTACCATGCGATCACCCGGATTGAGTCCCCGCACAAAGGTAGCTCGCTGACTGCTATCGAAGAGATAATCCCCTACATAGCGCTCTGCTAGGAATCCGTTGGCACGCAGGGAGCGCAGAGACAGGCGGGCAAGGAGGGGTTGCCGGCGTCCTACCGTAAACACCCCTAAGTTGAAATGACCTCGATGGGGACGGGCTGGGCTCAATTCAACCCCCGGTGGGACATCATTGTCAGGCGGGGTCGGTAGGGTGGTACGGGCCTCGCCAGTTGTCTGGGGCGATCGGGTGATGCCCAACTCCGCATCTGTCGGCTCCGAATTTAACTGCCCCCTGGGGGGGGGAATCATTTTGGGGGGAGCGCAGTAACCGACGTGGGTTCCCCCAGTTAACGTGCCTAGCACCTGGGTGGTTACACCATTCCAAACTAGGTCGCGGCGATCGCTGCTGAGGTCATAGCGGAT